>RDSB01000010.1 GCA_004923195.1 Marinifilum sp. JC120
GCTCTGGCGATTAAGTTTGCCACGGGCAACAGCATAACGGATCGCGGGGGCCTTTTGGTTGCTTAGACAACGGACAAAAAATGGCGATCCATAATTGACTTGGTACCGAATCGGTACTTGGTGCCTCAGAGCACGAATAAGAAAAGGAATATCAATAGTTACACCATTAGGTGAGGGACGACTACGGCCTAAAAAGACTTGAAGATAGATTTGACGGGGTGCTTGACATTGTGCCGCATAAGAAAAAGGACCGCAATATCATGAAAGATATTGCGGTCCTTTTTTGTTGCTTGCCAGCATCACACATAAACTTTCCTGTGCAGAGGCAATTTCATGCACCGAAAGACAAAAAACGAGACGAAACACCCCACACCCCGGCTCAAAACACCCCGAAACCTCAAACAAATAATCCAATAAAAATCGCATGTTGGAGTTGCATATTAATAGTAACTATAATAATGTCACCTGCAAACTTCGCATAAATGCGAAAGGAGACAGACATGACTATCAAAGCAAAACTCTGGATAATTGGTATGCTGGCAACAGCTGGGTTCGTAATAATTTTTACTGTCGATTTCATTGGTGAAAAACTTATGAAAGAGGCAAGCCTGATTGAAAAACAAGCTGCGGAAACTGAAATTGCCATGTTGCAGGCACGTAGGGCCGAAAAAAACTTCATCATCAGGAAAAATCCAAAATACATTGAGCTTGTCGAAATCAATTCTAAAACAATGAGAAACAAGCTTAACAGCTTAAAAGACACAAAATTAGGCACATACTCTGAGAAAGGTTTGGCGGCTGTATCCGGCTATATGCAAGCCTTCAGCAAGGTAGTAAAAGGCCAAGAAACAATTGGATTATCTCCTGACTCTGGGGTCCAAGGTCAACTTCGAACAACTATACGTAATGTTGAAAAATTATGTATGAACTATGATTCGAGTCTTGAGTCAGTCCTGCTGAGAGTTCGTAGGCATGAAAAAAACTACATCCTGTATCAAGACAACACCCATCTTGAAAAAGTTAATAAAAGCATAGATGAATTCACTCAATCTGTCAGAGATTCGGCCCTCACCACCAAACAAATAGCGGCCCTTGAAGAACAACTGGAATTATACCTACAACTTGTCACAAACTATGCCCAACTTTCCCAAGAAATAGAAAACAATAAGCAATCATTCATCAAGTCAGTGCGGACCATGGAACCGCTTCTTGAAAAAATGGCCTCAGAAGCAGAAATGATGCTTAAATCACGAAGCAAAATCATCACCCAAACGACCATCGCAATTGAAATTTTAACTATACTTATCCTCCTCAGCTCCATAGCCACGATCATTCGATCCATAACATCTCCGTTAAAAGCCCTTGAAACATGCGCCAACTGTGTCAGCGAAGGCAGCTTTGATGCCTGTGAAAAAATCAAATTGAACGGGGAACTCGAATCCCTCCGGGCAACCATGGCTCAGATGATCGTCAAACTGAAACAAAGCATGGACGAAGCACACAATAAAAGCCTTGAAGCAGAAATGCAGACCCGGAAGGCAAATAAAGCTATGCATGAAGCCAATTCAGAACGAGAACACACAGCCGCCCTACTCGAAACAATGTCTTCAATTTCTCAAGAAGCGGACGTGATTACTGAAGAGCTTCATGTAGTAGCGCACAATCTTGCTTCCGAAGCGGAAGAAATTAAAAAAGGAGCGGACACTCAACGCCGAAGAACGGATGAAAGTGCCGTAGCAGTACAACAGATGAACGGATCCATAACGGACGTTGCCAATAAAGCTTCTCAAGCCTCCCAAGAAACAGATGAAGCCAGCCGCAGGGCAAAAGAAGGATTCCAGTTGGTAAGCCACGTTGTAGACTCCACCGACCGGGTCAAGTTCCAGACCCAGAACCTTAAGAAAGCATTGGCTGAGTACAGCCATCAGGCGGAATCAATAGGAACGATCATGGGAGTAATCTCAGATATTGCAGACCAGACCAACCTATTGGCATTGAACGCTGCAATTGAAGCAGCCCGCGCGGGCGAAGCCGGACGCGGTTTTGCCGTTGTTGCCGATGAAGTCCGTAAACTTGCGGAAAAAACAATGCATGCGACGCAAGAGGTCGGGGAAGCCATATCCGGTATCAGAAGCGGAACCGAAGCCAGCTTGACTATCATGAATGATACTGAATACGCCGTGACAGAATGCTTCAATCAGGCAAAAGATGCAGGCCAATCACTACAGGAGATTGTCCATATTGTTGCCGAATCCGCAGGAGAAGTTCAATTTATCGCAGCCGCTACCGAGCAGCAATCAGCAGCATGTGAACAAATAAACTCTTCTAGCATGGAAATAAACAACGTCTCCAACGAGACATCAACTAGAGTCGCCCACTCTTTCGCAGCTATTAACAACCTCACTGGACTAGCTTCAAACCTCAAAGGACTGACCAGCAAACTTAACAGTTGCAAGAGCAGCTAAACATAAAGGACCGCAATATCATGAAAGATATTGCGGCCCTTGTCTTTTACCTAGTATTTCGAATCGTAATCTATGCTACCCAATCATCATCCTCGGAGATGGGAGCGAAACCGCGACGCATTGTGTTTTCACAGACAAGGCGCGGGTCCATAAACTGGAGCAAATAATCGGGACCACCGGCCTTGGAACCGACGCCGGACATTTTGAATCCGCCAAATGCGTGGCGTTCAACCAGAGCACCAACGCTGGGCTTGTTCAAGTAAAGGTTACCGACCCTGAATTCGCGGGAAGCCTTTTCAAGATTTTTGGGGCTTCTGGAATAAACCGCGCCGGTAAGAGCGAATCTGGTGGAGTTGGCAATATCAAGGGCTTCGTCAAAATCCTTGGCCCGCATGATGGAAAGAACAGGTCCGAAGACTTCTTCCTGAGCAATGCGGTGCTCCTTGGTGATACCGTCCACTACCAGCAACGGGGTGTAGCAACCGCCTTTATCGCGGTACTCGGCAGGAGCTTCATGCTTGATAACAACGTTGCCTTCTTCTTCAGCAATTTTACAGTATTCGAGCACATTCTTCTGCGCTGCCTTATCGACAACCGGTCCCATGTAATTAGTAGGATCTTCAGCAGGTCCGAGCTTGATGGATGCTGCTGCTTCCTTAAGCCGATGGATAAAGCGGTCATAAATGGAATCAAGGACAATGACGCGGGAACATGCTGAACATTTCTGGCCCTGAAAGCCGAAGGCCGCATAAAGCACACCGAGTACGGCTTCATCGAGGTCGGCATCGTCATCAATGATAATACCGTTCTTACCGCCCATCTCAGCAATAACCTTCTTGCACTGCTCCTGACCGGGGTGAACCGTGGCAGCGCGTTCTTGAATGCGCAAGCCAACTTCCATTGATCCGGTAAAAGCAATTACTGAAACATCGGGATGGTCAACCAGATGGTCACCCATAACAGAACCGCGACCGGGGCAGTAGTTAAACACGCCTTCCGGCAGACCTGCTGCCTTGAACATTTCAACTATGCCGTAACCGACAGCGGAAGCTATTCCGGCAGGTTTATAGACAACCGGACACCCCGCAACAATGGCGGCGGAAACCATACCTACACTGATTGCCAGCGGGAAGTTCCACGGTGCGATAACTGCGGCAACGCCCTTACCCTGATAAAAATACTGTGAATATTCGCCCGGTGCATTCCCCATACGCTTGGGACTGCCGTGTCGAATCATTTCGCGGGCATAGTATTCGAGGAAGTCAATGGCCTCGGCAACATCACCCTGAGCCTGATCCCACTGTTTGCCCACTTCAAGGACCTGCATTGCGCAAAGCTCATACATGTTATCCTTAAGGTACTGGGAAGCCTTGAGCAGGTACTGAGCGCGTTCTTTAGGTTCCACATCACGCCAATCAAGGTAAGCTTCCTTGGCGGTGGCTACAGCCTTATCGACTTCAGTTGTTCCGGCCTGACACACGGAGCCGATAATTTCGGAAGGCTCAGCCGGATTGTAGGAATCAAGAGTATCCTCGGTAACAACATCCTGTCCGCCGATGTAGAGCGGATAACGCTTACCGAAATCCTGACGGATTTTAGCCATGGCTGCGGGGAAACCTGCACGCTCTTCCTTGATGGTAAAATCTGCGGGCGGGTAGTTATTGAATCGGGCCAGTTCACCTTCAGAAGATTCATCTGTTTTCTTGGCCGGTTTAGCTTCCAGTTCACGCTTAAGTGTGATCTCCGGATTTTCCAGCAGACGGCTTACATCGGCCTCATCAGCAAAAGTCTGTTTGAGGAAGGATTCGTTAGCGGTGTTTTCCAGCAATCGGCGAACAAGGTAAGCCATGCCGGGAATAAGATCACCGTAAGGGCAGTAGAGACGGACGCGCTTTGCAACGTTCCGTAGACCCTTACGAACAGGTTCAGCCATACCGTAAAGAACCTGAAATTCGTATCTTTCTTCAGGAACGTTCAACTCGTTAGCAACTTCCATTACAGAAGAGATGGAGCGGATGTTGTGGGATGCACAGGCATAGTGACAAATGTCGTGGTTCTCAAGAATCATTTTAGAAACACGCTCAAAAGCCATGTCCGATTCAGGCTTATGGGTCCAGACCGGAACAGGCCAGTCGTTCTGCTTGGCGAGTACGGTTTCGTAATCCCAGTAAGCACCCTTTACCAGACGGATGGAGATAGGCAGTTTCTCTTCGCGTGCCCAATCGAGCAGGCCGGAAACGTCATCATCAACGCTGCGCAGGTAGGCCTGAAAAACGATTCCGAGATGCGGGTAATCAGGATATTTTTTCCTGAACCGCTTATACATTTCAACGGTAGGTTCTTTATATTTGAGGGCTTCCATGTCGATACACATGAAACCGTTCATGTCCATGATCTTCTTGAATACAGGTTCGATGGCATCCATCATACCCTGCACAGTACCTTCAAGATCTACAGGCTTGGACTGGGAATAAAATGCGGAAGGCTTAACAGCAACGTTGATCTTGGGAGCATGTCCCCAGTCAAGGTCACCGGAAGCATCAAGGGCATCCCATTTCTTGTATTCTTTTTCAATGGCATCAAGGACTTCCAGATAACCGTCACGATAGGCTGCGGCTTCCTCATGAGAAACGGTAGCTTCACCGAGCAGGTCGAGAACAAAGGCAAAACCGTCCTTGCGCAGTTTGCGGATACCTTTAACCGCTTCCTTGGATTTCTGGCCGATAATGAACTGACGGGCCATACCTTCAATGTTTGAACGGATGGTCTTGTTCAAAACCTTGGCTACAAGGCCACCGCCGAATCCAGTCTTGGTGGCACCCCATTTGAGGACATCGGGAATATTACTGTCATCCCCTGCGAAATACTCTTCAATATGCCTTGAAAGGGACTCGGAAGTATTCAGGTATGGCAAAACGTCAACAAAGCGAAACATCTGGACCTTGAAATCTTCATTTTTCATGGACCAGTCCATAACCTTACCAGTCCACCAGCCCTTATTAAAGACTGAAGGCGCTTCACCGGAAATGGAATCAAAAAACTGCTTTCCGCGTTCGATTACTTTGCTGTCCAGAGTGGAGACTTCTGCATTCATACCTGACTCTCCTGAGATTTTTAATGGTTCTTCAAAATCATATTTGCAGACCGATTAAAAATCACTCCGACCCGAATTAACAGGAAGCTACAGGCTCACACTGCCGAGCCTGCATACGGGATATCTTACAGTCTGCTATGATTCGTAATCTTCTTCCTCTTCCAGAGGAATTGCCCGAGACTCCTTGATGGTGTTTAATACGATGGTTGAGTTGGTGTCCCTGACGGTTTCAATCCTTCCGATCTGTCCCAGCATAATTGCCAGCCCGTCGGTGTCCTCACAGCGAACCTTGATGAGATAGCTGTCCCGTCCTGCACAGTAGTGCACTTCAAGCACTCCGGGAACACGGGTAAGCTCTTCACCAGTAGAAGTTGCGCCGACCCCTTCGTTCACATTCACAAAGATAAAGGCAGTAAGGGAACGCCCGACAGCCTTGGGGTCAACAATAGCCTCATATCCTGTAAGCACACCTTTACGTTCCAATTTACGGACACGCTCAAGTACTGCTGAAGGAGCCATGCCGACTTTTCTTGCGATATCAGCATTGGAGACCCGGCCACTATTCTGAAGTATTGTCAGAATTCTACGATCAGTTTCGTCAATCTTTCTCTTATTCATTTGTCTTTTAGAATAAAATTCAATTTTAGAGGTTTTGTCAAGAAAAAATAACACAACAACATGTTCCTAAGCATCAAAAGTTAAGCAAAACAACTGTATAAACGAATAATTTTCTACACATCTCCTTGTATACCTGAATTATCGACTGCTGCACATTAAAACATACATTTTACACCGCATTTCAATTGATTAATCGATCAATCAAACATAAGATAATTCATCAAGCAACATACACTTTTGTGAAAAACACCCACAACAAACAACACTGCACAGCACATAACAGTGACATAAGGCAGAAATGAATTAATAAAGAGGTTTGGTTTCGGAAATGCAGAGAACTGCAATACAAAAAGTCGGAGAGTAATTTGAAACCAAGCGAAGCTTGACGAATTAAGTTCGTATATTATGTAATAAGGCAGAACAAAGCAAGCCTTCCGAACATTCTTCGGATTCCACAATTAACATCTATTTTTACACTGCATAAAACAATCAAAACACGTCAAACCCAACGAATACGCAATAACGGCCCGCAATAACTAAGCACAAATCAACATAGAACTTTTCTTGCAGGAGTGTCTCATGGATGGAAATAAAGCATGCCAGTATTTTAATAATGGATATTTATGCGCTGAAAGTGTGCTGCTGGCGACAACCGAGGCAATGTCCCTAACCAGCCCCTGCATTCCGGCAATAGCCACAGGATTCTGTTCAGGAACCTCGAGAACCAAAGGGACATGTGGCGCGCTGCAAGGAGCCATTCTGGCGATAAACATTATTCATGGCCGCAGTTCACCAGAACAAGAATTCGACTATTGTTACAGCCTAGTTCAAGAATTGACGGACTATTTCAATGAGCGTAATGAATCCATCAATTGTTACACAATCACAAATTGCGATTTATCCACCCCACAAGGCCAAACAAAATTTCGCAACAACGATCTTAAACTTCAAAAATGCTTACCTATTGTTGAAGACATAACAAACTTCACAATTAAACTACTACGCAACCAAGAATAACATGTCATCACGCGCACTACTCTATCTGAAACTTATCGGCTCTGTAATCTTCTGGGGCGGCACATGGATCGCCGGAAGAATCCTTGCAGGAGACCTAACCCCGTACTCAGCAGCATTCCTACGCTTTTTCTTTGCGAGCATTTTCATGTTCTTCCTCACCTGCCGGGCCACAGGCAAAAGACCCAGCTGCACCAGAGAAGATATTCTCCCGCTGGCTTTTCTCGGACTGACCGGGGTCTTCCTGTATAATATTCTCTTTTTCAGCGGATTGCAGACTGTTACCGCAGGCAGGGCGGCACTTATTATTGCGGCCACGCCGACTTTTATCGCCCTTGGCTCAGCCCTTATCTTTAAAGAAAAATTCACAGCGTGGAAAATTGCAGGATTCGTACTGGCCCTGACCGGGGTTAGCACCATTATCGGTCACGGCAACCCCATATCAATCATTACAGAAGGAACAAGCTTCGGCGATCTCTGTATTATCGGTTGCGTTATAAGCTGGGCCGCTTATTCATTGGCAGGGAAACCGGTCATGAAAAAAATTCATCCCATTGAGATGGTCTACTGGTGCTGCCTTTTCGGAACAGCTATGCTATTAGGTCCTGCCCTGTATCACGGTCTGCTGTCTGAGGTGATCAGCGCATCTTTTGTGGATTACAGCTGCATAATCTATCTGGCCCTGCTCGGAACAAGCCTTGGGTTCAGCTGGTATTTTGAAGCAATGCAGGAGATAGGACCGTCCAAGACCGGAATTTTCATCAACCTCGTGCCTGTCACAGCAGTCGCACTTGGGGCAATAATACTGGACGAACCCGTGGATCTTTTTCTGGTCATCGGCGGGGCACTGACTATATTCGGAGTCTGGCTGACTAACCGAAACTAGACTTGTTTAAAAAAACATGGAAGATTGCCTTCGGCTGCCCTTCGGGGACCCTGCCGGGGCCTTAAATCCTTTTGCAAAAGGGTTTAAGAATCCCAAAACCTTTTATTTGTAATAACAAAATTTATTTTTTATCATAACTATTTAATAAGTTAGCAGCTTTTCTAGCAATAGCAAAATCTGACAAAATCAGAGGCGAAGCCCTATCAAAAGTTTTTGAAGAGTCCAAAGAAACTTTTTCCAAAAAGTTTCTTTGGCCCTCGGAGAGCCGCCGGAGGCATGAAATATGTACGAAACAGAAGATTTATATAACGACGATGAACTTTCCGCTCCCAGTAGATCGCAGAAAAAACGCGAAATGGTCGAACTGCAAAAACTGGCCGAAAAGCTCATGACTCTCAGTCCTGAACTGGTCAAAAAATGCGGCCTGCCGGACTACTTCATTGAAGAAGTGCTGGATGCCATGTCGATCAAAGCCCATGAAGCTAAACGCCGCAAAGTACAGTACATCGGCAAACTCATCCGCGACATCGATACCCAGCCGCTTGTTAATTTTCTTAAAGATATCGAGACCGGAAATAGAGCCGACAACATGAAATTCCACGCCCTCGAGCTGTGGCGCACCAGATTGATTGACGGTGATTTTTCCGCGCTTGATGAGATTATGGAACAGCATCCGCAGGCTGACCGCCAGCGGATCTCCCAGTTGGCCCGCAATGCCAGAAAAGAAAAAGACAAATCCAAGCCTCCCAAGTCTGCACGTGCTCTTTTCAAAACTTTACGCGAACTAACTGAATAAACGGACTTGACTCCTGAAAATACAGTCTTACTTTACATACGTTGTGAATTAATTCACACTTAATTTTTCAAGAAACAATCAAGGAGAGATACTGTGACTTATATTTATGACGGCGTTGAACTGGAAGAAAGAACCTGCCCCCATTGCGGAGAAGAACTCAGCCCCTGGATCGCGCCTCCTGAATCCGGCTGGGGTGTTATTGTTGTCTGCAACAACAACAAATGCCCGCACTACGTAGGCTCAGAATGTGATATCACCAACAAGCGTGAGGATTCCAACCTCGGTTGCCGCTACGCGGAGAACCCCGATAACAAATACACACCGTTCAACCTCCTTGCGTGGACAAGATAGCTTAAAGCTGTAACCACAATAATTCAAAGCCCCGCAAGCTCCTGCCTGCGGGGTTTTTACATTTTAAAGCACTCATTTGGCTATTTTCAAAAATAACATAACATTGACAAAGCAAATCACAACTTCTATCTCAGGATTCCCAAATCGATAATATCTTTCCCGCGAGGGTCCCTATGTCTTTTCTCCAATCACAATATGTTGCGGTTGTTGCCCTGCTTGTCGCAGTGCTTCTCTGGTCCAGTTCCTTCGTTGCGCTGAAAATAGCCATGGCGGTCTATGATCCTACTTTTGTGATCTTCGGCAGAATGATGCTGGCCTCGCTCTGTTTTCTGTTTTTCATTCCCAATTTCAAAAGACAACCCATCCGCAAAGGCGATCTAAAATTTCTGGTATTCATGGCCTTTTGCGAACCGTGTATGTACTTCGTATTTGAAAGTCAGGCCCTGACCATGACCTCCGCCTCACAGGCCGGGATGATCTGCGCCACCCTGCCGCTGCTTATGGCTGTGTCCGCGCGATTCATCCTTAATGAAGAACTCAGCCGCAGAACACTGACCGGATTCGCCCTAGCTGTATGTGGCGGAATATGGCTTTCTCTTTCTTCTGAGTCTACGGAAAGCGCGCCCAATCCCGCACTCGGTAATTTCCTTGAATTTCTGGCCATGTGCTGCGCGGTTGGATACATGACCGTGCTGAAAAAGATGACCGCGCATTACTCCGCTCTTTTTCTGACTGCATTTCAGGCCTTTATGGGAGCCATATTCTATCTGCCGCTCTTGGCCCTGCCTTCCACCACCATCCCCACGATTTTTAATCCGTTGGCAGCAGGAAGCATCATCTATTTAGGAATATGCGTCACCATCGGTGGCTACGGACTGTACAACTTCGGAATGTCCAAGCTTCCAGCCAACCAGACAACTGCCTACGTAAATCTGATTCCGGTATGCACTCTCTTCCTCGGCTGGCTGATTCTCGACGAAACCTTCACTTCCATGCAGTTCATCGCAGCAGCACTGGTCATGGGCGGAGTCATTTTGAGTCAGGATAAAAAAAGCGGTAAAGCTAAATCCTGATCTGCAACCCAGCACAACCGCAATTTCACACCAAAAAAAATACGTCATAATAAACACTTACAATCCACCTATGTGTTTCATTAAAATATAGTCTCAAATTCCCTACTGTGTTAAAATTTTAGCAGGTCTCTATTCTGTTTTGATGGGAGAGGTGCGACTGCTCGTATCTCGAAATATTTTAACACAGAGGGATATACACATGCGGAGAATCGTTATTGTCGGTGCCGGGGCAGGCGGAACCATGGTTGCAAACCTGTTACGCAAAGAACTGGATGAAGAAGAATTCGAAATAACCATCCTCGACCGGGATGAAAAACATCATTACCAACCCGGATACCTATTTATCCCTTTTGGGATCTATAATAAAAAGGATGTCCTCAAGCCGAAACGAGAATTCATCCCCGAAGGTGTGGAATTTGTTCTCGACACTGTCACCAAGATAAATACCCAAAACCGCAAAGTGGAAACACTCAAAACCAGTTACGATTACGACTGGCTTGTGGTTGCTTCCGGGGCACGCATCGATCCATCTGAGGTGGACGGTATGATGGACGGTTGGCGCAAATCCGTATTTGATTTCTATTCACTTGGCGGTGCACAGGCCCTACGCAAAGAATTAAAATATTTCTCTTCCGGCAAAATAGTACTCAACATTGCCGATGTTCCCTACAAATGCCCCATCGCTCCCCTTGAATTCGTTTTCCTGGCCGATTGGTTTTTCACTGTAAGCGGAGTGCGCGATCAAGTTGAAATCGAACTGGTCACCCCGCTGGACGGTGTTTTTACCAAACCGGTTGCCACCAAAGCTCTTTCAGCACTGGCTGACAAAAAGAACATCAAAGTCACCACCCAGTTCGCGCTTGATAGCGTCAATGCAAAGGAAAGATTCATTGAATCTGCGGACAGCAAGAGAGTTGATTACGATCTACTGGTATCCATCCCGCCCAACCTCGGCGACAAGTGCATCACTGACTCCAGTATGGGCGACCCCATGGGTTTCATGCAGACCGACAATTATACTTTGAAAGCTGAAGATATGGATCGCGTATTCGTCATCGGCGATGCCACAAACGTTCCCGCTTCCAAGGCCGGTTCCACTGCCCATTACCAGTCCACCACTGTTGTAAGCAATATTCTCCGCGAAATTGACGGGTATGATGCCAAGCCGACATTTGATGGGCATGCCACCTGTTTTCTAGCTTCAGGATTTGAAAAAGCTGTGCTGCTTGATTTCAATTACAAAGTCGAGCCACTCCCCGGCATGTTTCCGTTTCCCGGAATGGGACCATTTGACCTGCTCAAGGAATCGCTGGGCAACTACTGGGGTAAGATGATGTTCCGCTGGGTTTACTGGAACCTAATGATGAAGGGGCATGAACTCCCGCTTGAACCTGAAATGAATCTCGCAGGCAAGGTGCGCCGCTACATTGAACAAGAAGCAGAGGGGTAGCCAATGAAAAAAGAAGATGAAATCCTCGAACGCCTTGAAAGATTGGAATCCCTTGTCACCCCCATGGCTGAATCCGCCCGATCCATGAACGAACTCAAGGAGGAACTCACTCCCCGTGTAAACGAGATGGTCCGTCATGTAATCATTGAGTTGGCCGACATCGACAGCGATTTTCAACTCTCAGACCTGACCGGGCTGGGTAAGAACATGTTGCGCAACATCAAGAACCTGAACTATGCCCTCAATCAGCTCAAAAACGCCATAGACTTCGTGGATACGGCTGAGCCACTGATGAAAATCACCGTCCCTTACTACATCGCCCGGCTGGATGAACTGGAACGAAAGGGTGTATTCGACCTCTTGCGCATCGGGGGCGGTACACTTGAAAAAGTGGCTGAAACATATTCCAAGGAAGAATTGGAAGAAATGGCTGAAACCATGGTCAATATGCTCGGTGCAGTCCAGAAGCTGGGTAGCCCCGAAGCCGTACGCTTCATTGAACACATGGCCTCTATCCCCTGCAAGATCGGCAATTGCGATGTAGAAGCAGTAGGTTTCACCGATCTGCTACGCTCGCTGGGCGATGAAGACGTCAAAAAAGGTCTCGCCGTACTTCTGCGCCTGACCAAAGCCATGGCTCCTGAAAAATGATTTGCCTCCGGCGGCTGGGGAAGGGGAACTTTTAGAAAAAGTTCCCCTTCCCCAGCCGCCATCCCCTCAAAACTTTTCAGTATGCTTCGCAAGTAGCTTCAAAAAACATCTTTCAAAATAAAAATCGCAATATCTCGAAAGATATTGCGATTTAATTTTGGTCCATTTTTAATAAAAACTACATCTCAACAAACACGGGCAAATCAGGCAAATCAATCCCGTCCATTCTGGCAGCTTCCTGCAAAAGCCTTGATACTGCCTGCTCCCCTTCTTCGCCCACATCATCGGAATAATCGGTAACAAAAGTTTTGATGTGCTCATGAATTATATCGTCATCCATTTCCTGTGCATGTTCTTTTATGTAAGGCCATGCATCTTCCTCATCAATATAAGAAAGAGTAAGTGATTTACGGATAGCGGCATTTACGAGGGAAGCTGTTTCCGCGCCAAGCGAACGCTTAATTGCAATGGAGCCAAGCGGAATCGGAAGACCTGAAAAATCTTCCCACCACTGTCCGAGATCGGCAAATTTCGACAGGCCGAGAGCTTCGTAAGTAAAACGACCTTCGTGGATGACTACTCCGGCATCAACTTCACCATTCTTGATGGCAGGCATGACCTGATCAAAAACCATTTCCACCAGCTCCACCTTGATTCCGGCTTCCCGGCACATGAGGCTGAACAATAAATTTGCGGTAGTATTGCGTCCCGGTATGGCAATACGCTTGCCATCAAGGTCACCTATAGTGCAAGGTGCTCCGGTGAGCAGCAACGGTCCCACGCCACGGCCCATGGCCCCTCCGGCACGAAGCAGGATGTAATCATCCATAATGTGTGCGGCAGCATGAACGGACACCTTACAGATATCCATCTTCCCGGCCTGAGCCATGGAATTAAGTTCTTCCACATCAGCGAGGGTGACGTCCAGTTTGAAAGGGTCTATGCTGACTGCCCCGCTGGCGAGGGCATGAAAAATAAATGTATCGTTCGGACAGGGCGAATAGCCCAATTTCAATATTTTGCTCATAGACAATGTTTTTATATTTTTAAGAGCCGGAAATCCAGTGTTGACATGGCTAAAAGCGACTTTTATTTACGGCTGAACAAAGGTGAATATAAATGATCTCAAAAAATTATTTCCAAAACGCCGGACTCGGAAATATCCTCGACAAAGTACTTGACGGGGAAAGACTTTCCACTGAGGACGGACTTACCCTCTTCAACTGTCCTGACCTTAATGCGCTAGGCGCACTTGCCTCCATCTACAGACGCAAACTGCACGGCAACAAGACCTTTTACGTAATCAACCGTCACATCAATTACACCAACATCTGTGTTAACGGCTGCCTGTTCTGTGCCTATGCCCGCAAGCCGGAGGAAGATGGTTCATTCAAACTCAGCCGGGAAGACATCCTCGAAAAATTGGAAAATGCGCCCATCCCCCCCCGCGAAGTTCATGTGGTCGGCGGCTGCCATCACGATATTCCGCTTTCTTTTTTCGAAGAAACTTTCGTTGAAATCAAGAAACGTCTCCCGCAAGCAGTGATTAAATCATTCACAGCAGTTGAGATTGAGCATCTTGCACTAGCTGAAGGAATTACCACCATTGAAGTGCTCAAACGTCTCAAAGCAGCCGGGTCCGAGATGCTCACCGGTGGCGGAGCTGAAATTTTCAATCCTGATGTCCGCGCCAAAATCTGCCCGGAAAAACTTCCCGGCAAAGAATGGCTTCGCATTCATGGTGAGGCCCACGACTTGGGTTACACTACCAACTGCACCATGCTTTACGGGCATGTGGAATCATATGCCGACCGCGTAGATCATCTGGATCAGTTACGTCGACAGCAGGATGCAACAGGCGGATTCAATTGTTTCATCCCCCTGCCCTTCCTGACTGAGAACAGCAGGCTGAAGATCGACAATCCGCTCACCGGAGTTGATGAACTGCGCAATATTGCGGTCAGCAGGCTCATGCTGGACAACATTCCGCACATCAAGGCTTACTGGGTAATGCTCGGAGTCAAGCAGGCTCAGACCGCGCTTCATTTCGGTGCTGATGATTTTGACGGAACCGTTGTAGAAGAAAAAATCGGACACATGGCCGGAGCAGAATCCGAACAGGGCCTGAGCCGAACCGAGCTGGAAGAAATGATCGTCGGCTGCGGGTTCACACCAATTGAACGCGACGCTGCTTTTAATGAGGTTTAAGAATGCCTCCGGCGAGTCTGCCGACAGCCTTAAACCCTTTTGCAGAAGGGTTTAAGAATCCCAAAACCTTTTAATAGGTTTAAATTGGATCAAACTTCACCAATTGTGCTTGGGGAAGAAAAGATAGGTTAATAGAAATGACAAACCTTACACAGAGTCCTGCTGAAGTTCTCGTAATCGGCGAAAAAGTTGAAGCCGGGGAACGCATTAATTTTGATGAGGCCGTTACCTTGATGGAAAAGGCTGATCTTTTTGATCTGGCTAGCCTTGCCCATTCCATCAGAATGAAAAAGCATCCTGAACCGAACGTAACCTACGTGATTGACCGCAACATCAACTACTCCAATATTTGTGATTGCGGTTGCCGTTTCTGTGCTTTTTACGTTGCGCCTGGTAAAGACGGTGGTTTCGTAATCAGTAAGGAAGAGCTTGGGCAAAAGATTCAGGAAACCATTGATCTTGGCGGAACCCAAATTCTGATGCAGGGCGGCCACCACCCGGATCTGCCACTTTCTTTTTATGAAGATATGCTCCGCTTTATCAAAGAGAATTACCCGGTTCATATCCATGCATTCTCTCCGCCTGAAGTGGTTTACTGGAGTGAGCTGAACGGGATTTCCATCAAGGAAGTGCTGGAGCGTTTGATCGATGCAGGACTGGCCTCTATTCCCGGTGGCGGTGCGGAAATTCTTGTTGATGAAGTGCGCAGCCATATCGCGCCCAAGAAATGCAACACCGCCAAATGGCTGGAAGTAATGGAGACAGCCCATAATCTGGGACTGCGCACCACCGCGACCATGATGTTCGGGCACGAGGAACAGCCCGTGGACCGCATCAAGCACCTTTTCGCTCTGCGCGAGGTCCAAGACCGCACCGGCGGATTCACCGCATTTATCCCTTGGACTTTCCAACCCGACAACACCAATATTCCTGATGCACGTAAAATGACCAGCGTTGAATATCTGCGAATGCTCGCAGTATCACGCATTGTGCTCGATAATTTTGACAACGTGCAGGTTTCGTGGGTCACTATGGGTCCGAAGATATCCCAACTGGCTCTTTTTTACGGCGGTAACGATTTCGGCTCAACCATGATTGAAGAAAATGTGGTTAAAGCGGCAGGAGTGAGTTTCAGACTTTCCGAAGCTGGAATTCACGACTTGATTGAAAAAGCCGGATTCATACCTAAACAACGACTCATGGATTACACCCTTGCGGAGAACGCTGATGGATAAGGTTAAAGTCGGACGCATTTCATATCTTAATGTTCTGCCGATCTATCACCCCCTTGAAACAGGATTGATCGAAAACGACTTTGAATTTGTCTACGGCCCCCCTGCACAGCTGAACAAAATGATGTCTGAGGGTCTGATGCACATTGCATCAAACTCAAGCATTGAATACCTGCGCCATGCAGAGCAATATTTACTGCTTCCCGATCTAGCCATCGGCAGCCGTGGTCCTGTGCAGTCCGTAATAATGATCAGCCGTAAGCCGCTGGAACAACTCAAAGGCTGCAACGTGCTGGTAAGTGCCCAGACTCACACCTCTGCGGCGCTGCTGAAAATCCTACTTTCTGAATACATCCCGCTAAACGCCACTTATGAAACTGGTAACGCCACTGAACGGCTGGAAGCAGGAGAAAAGCCAGAAGCGATTCTCTGTATCGGCGATGAAGCGCTGAACCTACGCAAGCACGAAGATTATCCTTATATCTTTGATCTCGGCGAAGAATGGATCAGATGGACCGGACTCCCTTTTATTTTCGGCATCTGGACAGTGCGCCGCGATGCAGCTGATCGTGAAGACGTCAAGCAGGCAATTCGTGATTTGATCCGGGCCAAAGAATGGGGACAGGCGAACATTGAAAAAATCTGCCAAATGACCGCAGACAAGACAATGTTGAATCTGGAAGAAAGCCGTTCCTACTATGACGGTCTAGTTTATAATCTGGGTAAAACTGAAATTGAAGGCTTGAAGGTTTTCTCAAAATACCTGAAAAAAACCGGGCAAATCGACCATACCCCTGATCTTGACTTCATTGATATTTAGTTAATATCTTTACAAAAAACAAAAGGCCGGATCGCATATTGCGTATCCGGCCTTTTGTTTTTTGTATAAACTATTTGGACATGTTTTTAACATGCTCAATGAAATACCGTACAGCCGGAAAAAACTCCCGACCCTGCAAATGGGCGAGGTAAAAACTTCTTTCGAGATTAAGCGGAAGATCGCTGATGTGCACAAGCTCTCCGGAATCGATGAGCGGCTGGGCTGCGAGACGTGAAGTAACACTGACCCCAAGTCCGGCTCTTACGCACTGCACAACGGCCTGTGTGGATTCAACCCAGACAGTCACATTGAGTTCACGGACACTTGTACCCATCTCTGCCAGACCGGCTTCAAGGGCCTTACGAGTACCGGAACCGCCTTCACGCATGACCCAGGGCAGTTCTGCAAGATGCTGAATATCATCAATGCCGTCATAATTTCGAACCAAAACCGGAGGAGCAACAATAACAAGCTCATCGCGCATGATTGGTACAAACTCAATATTGGGAACATCCGCAGTGGCTCCCACAACACCGATAATCAATTCCCCAGAACGCACTTTTTCCAGAATTTCAGCGGTATCACCGACTGAAAGATGGACACTTACGTCAGGATATTTTTTACAATAGTTGTACAGAATCTCCGGCAACAGATAATGGGAAGGGATGGTGCTGCCGCCAATTTCCAGATCACCAACGACTTTATCACGTAAAATATTTATCTCTGAATGGGCTTTGCCAATCAGGCTATAGATATCTTTTGCATTACGGTAAAGGACCTCACCGGCCTGTGTGGCCATAATGGATCTGCCCAAACGATCAAAAAGAGGTACACCAAGCTCATCCTCTAAAGTAGAAATATGGGCACTGATAGTAGGCTGGGAAAGGAATAATTCCTTACCTGCTTTAGAAAAACTCTTTAATTCATACACCTTGCAAAAGGCTTCAAGTCGACGTAAGTCCATTTGATCTCTCGTATCGAAAATATCTATAAGTATTTACAAAAAAAAGGGGCGGAAATATTTTCCGCCCCTTTGAATAAGCATTAATTTATGCTTCCTGAGCTTCCTCAGCGGGAGCTTCAGTGGTTGCCGCAGCTTCTTCAGCAGGAGCTTCAGCACGTTTGGTCAGCTCGATGATGCACATGGGAGCGCAGTCACCCTTACGGGGTTCAGCGAGCTTGATGATGCGAGTGTAACCACCGCCTCCGCCTTCGTAGCGGGGGCCGATTTCGTCGAAAAGCCTTTTAACAAGACCGTGGTTCTCAAGAGTCTTGTAAGCAAGACGTCTGGAGTGGAGGTCGTTACGCAGGGCAAGGGTGATCAGCTTTTCGCAAGAGCTTCTCAGTTCCTTTGCCTTAGGCTCGGTGGTACGGATATGTTCGTAGGTCAGCAGAGAGCGAACCATGTTTCTAAGCATGGCCTTCCTGTGGGAAGCACTTCTGTTGAACTTTCTTCCGGACTTTTTATGCCTCATTTTTCTCTTTCCTCTTCAGCCATTCCTGATGCTTTTTATCGAAATCCTCGAGGATCATACCGAACTTAAGTTCCATGCTGTCGAGAACCCTACGGATTTCGTCAAGAGACTTTCGTCCGAAGTTCTTGGTTTTGAGCATGGTCTGTTCAGTGCGCTGCACAAGTTCACCAACAATGCGAATGTTGGCAGCCTTGAGGCAGTTAGTTGCACGAACGGAGAGTTCGAGTTCGTCGATACTCTTGAACAGATTCGGGTTAAGATCGAGGTCGCTTTCTTTGGACTCTTCCTGCTCAGATCCCATTTCATCAAAGTTGATGAATACGGAGAGCTGATCCTTGAGAATTTTTGCACTGTAGGCAATTGCATCCTCAGGGGTAACGGAACCGTCGGTGAAAACTTCGAGAATAAGCTTGTCGAAGTTGGTCATCTGGCCGACTCGAGCCTGCTCCACACTGTAAGCTACCTTACGGATGGGAGAAAAGCTTGAGTCAACAACGATGTGACCAATTTCATTAACAAGACCTTCATGCATGTCTGCGGGCACGTAGCCTTTACCCATGCGGATCTCAAAAGTCATCTCCAGGTCCATCTTTTCGGACAGAGTCGCGATAATCTGCTCAGGATTGAGGACTTTGACGTTCTGGTTTTCCTGAATATCAGCTGCGGCGACGACACCCTGCTTATTTACCTTAAGAGTAAGAAACTGGGGTTCATCAGTAGTCATTGCGAATCTGATCTGCTTGATGTTCAGAACAATCTCAGTCACATCTTCCATCACACCTTCAATAGTGGTGAATTCGTGCTGAACTCCTTCGATCTTTACAGCAACCGCGGCAGCTCCCTGCATTGAGGAAAGCAGTACCCTGCGAAGGGCGTTACCGATGGTTGTTCCAAATCCGCGCTCAAGGGGCTCACAAATGAACTTACCATAAAGCTCGTTAGACTTGGGGTCACGCACAAGTTGTTCCGGCTTAACCAGCTCGGCCCAGTTGCGGGTGTTGATGAGTTTGTCACCGTCTTGAATAAGCATGCACTAATCCTTCTTATTTGGAGTACAGCTCGACAATCAGCTGTTCGTTGATAGGGAACTGGATATCTTCCCTAGTCGGCATCGCTTTAACTTCACCTTTGAAATTTGCTCCATCAGCTTCGAGCCACTCGGGGCAGCCGCGACGAGCAATAACTTCCTGTGCTTCAGCAATCACGGGGATCTTACGGGATTCTTCACGAACCACGATTACATCACCGGGTTTTACCTGCATGGAAGGTACGTTAACACGTCTTCCGTTCTTGGTGAAAATACCGTGTCTCACGAGCTGGCGAGCCTGATCGCGGGAGTTGGCAAAACCAAGACGGTAAACAGTATTGTCAAGGCGGGTTTCAAGAAGCATGAGCAAGTTCGCGCCGGTTACACCTTTCATACCATCAGCACGCTTGAAATAGGTGCGGAACTGGCCTTCGAGGACACCGTACATGCGACGCACTTTCTGCTTCTCACGAAGCTGAATTGCATAGTCGCTCATTTTCTTTCTCATGCGACCGGCAATACCGGGTGCATAAGGACGACGCTCATAAGAGCACTTATCAGTAAAGCAGCGGTCACCTTTAATGAAAAGCTTTTCGCCTTCACGACGACACAGTCTGCATTTTGCTTTTGTATATCTGGCCAAGGTTATTACTCCTTCGAAATTAGACCCTGCGACGTTTCGGCGGACGACAGCCGTTGTGCGGGATGGGTGTTATATCGCGAATGAAGTTAACCTTCATACCGACGTTACCGATTGCGCGCATCGCTGCTTCACGACCGGAGCCGGGGCCTTTGACGAAAATACCAACGGTACGCATACCCTGATCCTGAGCTTTTCTAGCAGCGGTTTCAGCAGCAACCTGTGCGGCAAAGGGAGTAGATTTTCTTGATCCCTTGAAACCGGATGCACCGGAAGTAGCCCAGCTGATTACGTTACCCTTCAGGTCAGTAAAGGTTATGATGGTATTATTGAATGTTGCTTTAACGTGGGCGATGCCCACGGGAACATTCTTCTTCTCTTTTTTCTTGCCGGAACGGCGAGGTCTAGCCATACCATTCTCTCCAGAATGAATTTAAATCAGCAGCACAAAGACCGTTACATGGTCTGACAACTGCAGATTGAATTATTTCTTCTTTCTGCTCATGACAGAGCGACGGGGACCTTTGCGCGTTCTTGCGTTGGTCTTTGAGCTCTGACCGCGCACGGGCAATCCGCGACGGTGACGCAGTCCACGGTAACTTCCGATATCCATGAGACGCTTAATGTCAGCGATCTGATCACGGCGGAGGTCACCTTCAACTTTATGATTATCTTCAAGTTCCTTACGGATGGTGTTCACCTGCTCGCCACTGAGGTCATCAGTTTTGAGGGTCCAGTCGATACCAACAGTATCAAGAATCTTGAGAGCGGTAGTCCGACCTACTCCGTAGATGTAAGTCAGTGCAATATCCAAACGCTTATTTTTCGGAAGGTCTACTCCAGCGATACGAGCCACAGTTATACCTCTCTATCCTTGACGCTGTTTGTGTCTGGGGTTGTCACAAATAACCCTCAGAACACCCTTGCGTCTGATTACTTTGCATTTGGGACAAATCTTCTTAACAGATGGTCTTACTTTCATGACCGTCTCCAAATAATGCAGTTAAACAGTTTCAACAATCGGGAGCTAGCCGATCGTGGCCTTATGCCTCAGCTGCCCTGCTAAAGGGACAACTGTACCATGCCAGTCTTTCGTTGCCGCGAAATTCAAGACGTGTACTCTAAAGAATGAATTTAAAAAAATCAACCCCTAAAGAGCACCTAAATAAAATTAGGAAAGGCTCAGTATCTTGGGCCCATCCGCAGTAATGGCAATGGTGTGCTCAAAGTGGGCGGACAGCTTCCTGTCCTTGGTCACAGCGGTCCACTTATCATCGAGAATTTCAATGTCGTGTGAACCTTCAGTCACCATCGGTTCGATGGCGATGACCATCCCGCTCCGGAGTTGCACACCGGGAAGACCTGACGGTACAAAGTTTGGAACTTCAGGTTTTTCGTGAAGGTTGCGTCCGATACCATGTCCTACAAAACGGCGCACAATTCCGAACCCTTCGCCTTCAGCATATTCCTGAACAGCCCGGGAGATATCATAAAGATTGTTGCCCGGCAATGCCTGTTTGATACCCCGCATGAGAGATTCGCGGGTAACATCAAGAAGCTTCCGGGTGGAATCGGCAATCTTGCCGACCGGGTAAGTACGGGCAGAATCCCCGTAAAAGCCCTGATAAATAACGCCCATGTCAATGCTGACAATGTCCCCTTCATCAAGAATTCTTTTTTCAGAAGGAAAACCGTGAACAATTTCCTCGTTCACGGAACAACATAGGGCAAAAGGAAACCCGTGGTAACCCTTAAAAGCCGGCTTGACACCGTAACCTTCGCAGGCTTTGCAAGCGATATCTTCAAGGCTCATGGTAGTGATACCCGGCCTTATGGCTTCGCCCAGCATATCCAGGATGGTAGAAACAAGACGATTGGCCTCACGCATGAGGCCAATCTCCTTGTCATTCTTGAGGTAGATTCCTCTGTACTTTTTCAAAGCAACTACCTGCCCTTAATCTTACTGCCCTTACCCATGAGTCCCTCGTACTGACGGGAGATCATGTAGGATTCAATCTTACCCATAAAGTCCATGGCCACACCGACTACAATAAGCAGAGCGGTTCCACCGAAGTAGAATGGCACGTTGAACTGAGCAATCAGAATCATAGGCAGTACGCAGATAGCAGCCACGTACAGGGATCCCCAGAGGGTGATCCTGGTCAGAACGCGGTCAATGTATTCACGTGTTCTGGTACCGGGACGAATACCGGGGATAAAACCGCCCTGCTTCTGAATATTCTCTGAGATTCCTTTGGGATCAAACATGATCGCAGTGTAGAAATAGCAGAAAAAGATAATCAGGGCGATGTAAACTACGTTGTATACTATGGAAGACGGAGCGAAATACGCTGAAAACTTGGACAGAATCTCGTTATTGGAGAAGCTGGCAAGAGTCGCGGGAAACATCAGGATACTGGATGCGAAAATGGGAGGAATAACACCGGCGGTGTTGATTCGCAGCGGCAGATGTGTAGTCTGTCCGCCCATCATTTTTCGTCCCATCATGCGCTTGGCATAATGTATTGGAATCCTGCGCTGTCCACGCTCCATATAGACGATAAAAGCCAGAATGGCGATCATGAATGCCATTACAAACAAAAGCAGGAAGAGAGTAATCTCACCGGCCTGCATCAGTCTGACGGTATTAAAAATAGCAGACGGAAGGCCTGCAACAATACCGGCAAAAATGATCATGGAGATACCGTTACCGATGCCCTTCTCGGTCATTTGCTCACCGAGCCACATCAGAAATACGGTACCAGCTGTCAGAGTCAGAATGGTGATGCCTCTAAAGGCCCATCCTGCATGCAGTACTACGGGGGCACCGGTGGGGCTGGTCATACTTTCCAATCCCACTGCGATACCGAAACCCTGAACTAATGTAATCAGCACAGTGCCGTATCTGGTGTACTGCGTAATCTTCTTGCGTCCCTGAGCCCCTTCTTCCTGAAGTCGCTTAATGGTGGGACTAACCACACCTAGAAGTTGAACGATAATAGACGCGGAGATATAGGGCATAATCCCTAACGCGAATATGGACAAGTTACGCAACCCGCCGCCTGAGAACATGTCAAAAAGGCCGAAGAGAGTGTTAGAAACACTCTCAAAAAAATCGGCCAATGCTGAGCTGTCTACGCCCGGGACCGGGATGTGAATCCCGATCCGGTAGACAGCCAGAAGAAGAAAAGTCCAAAAGAGCTTTTTCTTCAGTTCCGGCAGTCGGGAAAGATTATCAACTCCAGACAATGCCACGTTTTATCCTTCCAGGGCTTTGGCAGTACCACCTGCCTTTGTAATCTTTTCAGTCGCAGATGCGCTGAAGCGGTGAGCTTCGATGGTGACAGCAGCACTTACTTCGCCCATGCCGAGAACTTTTACCAAAGCACCTTTTTTGCAAAGGCCTCTTTCGTAAATGTCTTCGAGGGTTATTTCAGCTTTGCCTTCGAAGGCACCAAGAACCTGACCAACGTTAAGAGCTACATACTCTTCACGGAAGGGATTCTTGAAACCGCGCTTAGGCAGACGACGAGCCAGAGGCATCTGACCACCTTCAAACCAGGCGGGGACACCGCCGCCGGAGCGGGCGTTCTGTCCTTTATGACCCTTACCGGAGGTTCCACCCCAGCCAGAGCCACCGCCGCGACCTACGCGCTTGCGATTTTTGCGTTCTTCTTCGAACGGATATATTTCGTGCAGCCTCATGATTCTGTTACCTCCACAAGGTGCTCAACTTTTTTGATCATTCCTCTTACGACGGAATTATCTTCAAAGCTTTTTTCCTGTCTGATCTTACGCAGTCCCAGCGCCTTAACAGTAGCGCGCTGTTTGGGATTACATCCGATCATGCTGCGAACGAGTTTTACCTTAAGCATAACTATGTCTCCTACTTTCTGGGAGTCACAACTTTCTTCCCGCGGAGCTGAGAAACTTCATCAGCACTGCGAAGGGAAGCAAGTCCGGCGATAGTCGCGCGAAGGACGTTATGCGGGTTGTTGGTGCCGATAGCCTTAGTAAGGATATCGTGTACGCCTACAACTTCAAGTACCGCACGCACGGGACCACCGGCAATGATACCGGTACCCTTGGAAGCGGGCTTGAGCATTACGCGTCCTGCACCGTAACGGCCGAGAACTTCGTAAGGAAGAGTTCCGTCCAGCAGAGGAACGGTGATCATTTCTTTACGGGCTTTCTCTGAAGCTTTTCTGATTGCTTCAGGAACCTCGTTAGCCTTACCAAGTCCGAAACCGACCTGACCTTTACCGTCACCTACCACAACCAGGGCACTGAAGGAAAACCTTCTACCACCCTTAACAACTTTTGCTACTCGGTTGAGGTAAACGATTTTTTCAATCAGACCCAGATCATTCTGTTCCATGGATATTCCCATAAGTTTAGAATTTCAGGCCACCCTCACGAGCGCCGTCTGCCAGGGCCTTGACCCTGCCGTGATAGATATAACCGCTACGATCGAATACAACTGTTTCGATCTTAAGTTCCTTAGCTTTGGCGGCAATATCTTTACCGACCTGAGCTGCGGTCTCGCAAGTGAGCTTCAAGGCTTCACCATCTTTAGCGAGAGCCTTGGAGGAAGATGCGGTCACGGTTTTGCCAATCAGATCATCTACGAGCTGAGCGTAGATGTGCTTATTTGAACGGAATACAACAAGACGCGGGCGAACTGCAGTACCGCTGATTTTCTTGCGGATGCGGATCTTTTTGCGCTGTCTTGCCTGTTCTTTAGTCATTTTCATGGCTTTACCCTACTATTTACCGGACTTACCGGCTTTACGTCTGATCTGTTCATCAATGTACTTGACGCCCTTGCCTTTGTAAGGCTCTGGCGGACGTACACGACGAAGCTGCGCAGCAACTTCACCGACCAGCTGCTTATCTACGCCGCTGATGGTGAGTTTGGTGTTGCCTTCTGCGTTAGCTTCGATTCCAGCAGGCAGTTCATAGTTAACGGGGTGCGAGAAACCAACGTTAAGAACGATGTTCTTGCCCTGTACGTTAACCTTATAACCTACACCGACTACTTCCAGAGTCTTGGAGAAGCCTTTGGAGACTCCTTCAATGCAGTTGGAGAGCAGAGAACGATGAAGGCCGTGCTGAGCACGTTCCTGACGGGAATCGCCAGACCTCTTCACCTCGACCGCATTATCAGCGACAGTGAAGCTGACCATGGGGTGTACCGGGGTGGTGATGGTACCTTTGGGGCCCTTTACGGAAACCACGTCAGCACCAACAGTTACTTCCACTCCGGAAGGTATATCAATAGGTTTTTTTCCAATTCTGGACATATTAAAACCTCTCTACCAGATTTCGCACAAGAGTTCGCCGCCAACGTTAAGCTCTGTCGCTTTAACGCCGTCAACTACGCCCTTTGAAGTGGAAAGTATGCAAATCCCAAGTCCATTGAGAACTGCGGGAATATCTTCAACGCCTACAAACACGCGACGACCGGGTGTGCTGATTTTCTTCATGCCACTAATAAGGGCTTTTCCATCAACATACTTAAGGGTGACGTTAATTTCATTGTCTTCATTTGTGAAGTCAACAATGTAACCTTCATCCTTAAGAATCCCAGCGATAGCTGTTTTGATCTTGGACCCGGGAATGGTCACGGTCTTGTGATAAGCACCGTGAGCATTACGAATGCGGGTCAGCATATCGGCGATAGGATCGACAACAGGCATTTTAAACTCCTTATATTACCAGCTGGCTTTACGCACGCCGGGAAGTTCACCCGCAAGGGCCTTTTCCCTGAAGCAGATACGGCAGATGCCGTACTTCCGCAGGAATGCACGAGGACGACCGCAGATGGGGCATCTGTTATATTCGCGCACTTTGAACTTAGGCTTACGTTTCGCCTTAACTTTTAAAGCTGTCCTGGCCAAAACGATATCCTCCTATTTCTTGAAGGGCATACCAAGAAGCTCGAGGAGCATCTTGCCTTCTTTATCAGTTTTAGCAGAGGTGACGATAGTCACGTTCATCCCTTTGGTGATCTCGATTTGATCGAGCTGAATCTCAGGAAAGATAGTCAATTCCTTGATTCCGAGGGTGAAGTTACCGCGACCATCGAAGCCTTTGTCAGGGATGCCGCGAAAATCGCGTACGCGAGGAAGTGCAAAGCTGATCAGCTTGTCCAGGAAGTCCCACATGAGTTCTCTACGAAGAGTTACACGGGAACCTACAGGCATTCCTTCACGCAGCTTAAAAGCTGCAATTGACTTTTTAGCTCTGGTGACAACTGCTTTCTGACCAGCAATAGCGGTCAATTCAGCAACAGCACCGTCGATGAGCTTAGCGTTTTGGCTTGCTTCACCGAGTCCGATGTTAAGTGAGATTGCCTTGATACCGGGAATCTCCATCGTACTCTTGTACCCGAACTCTTTATTAAGAGCCGGGGCGACCTTGTCCGTATATATTTTTTCGAGACGTGTCATCGCAAAACCCTAGTCGATGATTTCGTTACATTTTTTACAAAAACGGATGTTTTTTCCGTCTTCGGTCTCACGAATTCCAACTCTGGTTGCTTTTGTGCAAGCGGGGCACACAACCTGGATGTTAGAGATGTGAATAGGGGCTTCTTTCTCAACAATACCGCCGGGCTGGTTGGCATACGGATTAGGCTTTGTGTGCCTGGAAACCATATTAACCTGCTCGATAAGGACTACGTCCTTTTTGCGGTTGATCTTAAGGACCTTGCCGATCTTCCCCTTATCCTTGCCGGCGATGACCATTACTTTGTCATCAACATGTATCTTGTTCATGCCGTTTACCTTCTTATGATAAGGATTACAGAACCTCAGGTGCCAGAGAAACGATCTTCATGAACCCGCAGGCTCTGAGTTCTCTAGCTACGGGCCCGAAAATACGGGTCCCTACTGGGTCACTTGAGTTATTAAGAAGAACGGCAGAGTTATTGTCGAACTTGATGTAAGAACCGTCAGGACGACCAATTTCTTTCTTGGTACGAACAACGACTGCCTTCATCACAGCGCCCTTCTTCACTTTGGAATGGGGCATCGCTTCCTTAACGGAAACTACAATAATGTCTCCGACACTGGCGTAGCGTCTCTTGGAACCGCCCAGTACCTTGATGCAAGATACTTTCTTGGCACCAGAGTTATCCGCTACGTCAAGTTTGGATTCTACCTGAATCATAGCTAATACCCCTAAACTGCTTTTTCCAGAATTTTATCGAGATGCCACCTTTTGCGCCGGCTAAGGGGGCGGAATTCAACAATCTGCACCTTATCGCCGATACTGCATTCATTAGCAGGATCATGTGCCATGAATTTGGTGTGGCGACGGATGTATTTTTTATACAGGGAGTGCTTCACGAGGGTCTCAACACGAACAACAATAGTCTTGTCGCTCTTGTCGGAGACAACCACGCCGGTCAGCACACGTCTGTTTCCTTTCAGATTAAGCTCTGCCATGGCTTATGCTCCCAGTTCCTTTTCACGCTGCACGGTGAGGATCTTTGCAATGTCTCTTTTGACATCGGACAGTCTCTGGGTGTTTTCCAGCTGTGCAGTAGCATGCTGGAAACGAAGGTTGAAAAGCTCCTGACGGGCTTCTGCAAGCTTCTCATTCAGAGCAGCGTTGTCGAGTTCACGAAGTTCGTTGGCTTTCATTTTACAATCCCTCCTTAACTACAATAGTAGTCTTGACAGGAAGCTTGTGAGATGCACGGACCAAAGCTTCTTTGGCCAGTTCAATGTCAACGCCTTTCACTTCGTAGAGAATGCGACCGGGTTTAACCGGGGCAACCCAACCGACCGGGGCGCCTTTACCTTTACCCTGTCTGACTTCAGCAGGCTTGGCAGTGATAGGCATGTCAGGGAAAACCCTGATCCATACCTGACCGCCACGCTTAATGTGACGCATGATAGCGACACGAGCTGCTTCGATCTGGTTGTTGCTCAGTTTTCCGTGTTCCAGAGTCTTGATTGCAATATCGCCGAAAGCGATAGTGGAACCGCGCTGAGCTTTACCTTTCAGGCGACCTTTCTGACGTTTACGGAATTTAACTTTCTTAGGTGATAGCATTACTGGTCCACCTCGTGGTCAAGAATTTCACCTTTGAAAATCCAGACCTTGATGCCGATGACACCATAGGTGGTATTAGCTCTAGCTACACCGTAATCGATGTCAGCTCTGAGAGTCTGAAGAGGTACGCGGCCATCGCGGTACCATTCGGTACGTGCGATTTCTGCACCGGCAAGACGGCCGGCACAAGCGACTTTGATACCCTCTGCGCCGAACTTGCGAGCGAGGCCCACAATGCGCTTCATAGCGCGACGGAAAGCCACACGGCGCTCAAGCTGCTGAGCAATGTTCTCAGCAACGAGCTGCGCGTCGGTTTCGGGACGGCGAATTTCATTGACTTCAAGAGCGAATTCTTTATTGAATTTTCTACGAAGATCTTCACGAAGCTTCTCGATCTCTACACCTTTGCGGCCGATAACAATACCGGGACGTGCGGTGTGAATGATCAGACGGATTTTACCGCCAGCGCGCTCAATCTCAACTTTAGAGATACCAGCGTGGAAGATCTTCTCCTTTACATATTTACGAATGCTATCGTCTTCGAGGACGAAAGCGGGATAGTCCTTACTGGAGAACCATCTGGAAAGCCAGTTCTTGGTGTATCCAAGTCTGAAACCGTATGGATGTACTTTCTGACCCATGACACTACCCTACAATTCTTTTACTACGACGGTTATATGGCTGGTGCGTTTACAAATACGGTACGCACGCCCCATAGCCCTGGGCTGAATTCTCTTCCAGGTAGGACCTTCGTCAGCTTTGACGACGTCTACGTAAAGAGAGTCAACATCCACTCCGGGAATCTGTTCAGCGTTAGCAACTGCAGAATACAGTACTTTGCTGAGCATATCAGCACCCTTTTTGGGGGTGAATTTCAGAATGTTGAGGGCTTCCTCAACAGGCTTTCCCTTGATGTTTTCCGCTACCAAGCGCACTTTCCTAGCGGAAATGCGCATATATTTTGCAATAGCTCTTGCTTCCATTGCTCAACCCTTCTAGCGTTTGGCCTTGCTTTTCTTGTCTGCTGCGTGGCCGTAGTAAGTACGAGTGGGAGAAAATTCACCCAGCTTGTGTCCTACCATGTTTTCGGTCACAAAGACAGGAATAAACTTACGGCCATTATGTACTGCGAAGGTCAGACCTACCATTTCAGGAATGATAGTGGAGCGACGGGACCAAGTTTGGATAACCTTACGGTCTCCGGAGTCCTGAGCTTTTACGACCTTTTTAAGCAGATGATCGTCAATAAACGGGCCTTTTTTCAATGATCTTGGCATTACAGTCTCCTACCTCTGCCCGCGGCGTTTAACGATGAGCTTGGAAGAAGGTTTCTTCTTACTGCGGGTCTTGTATCCCTTAGCAGGCATGCCCCAAGGAGAACAGGGGTGTCTACCACCGGAACTACGACCTTCACCACCACCCAAGGGGTGATCGATGGGGTTCATAGCAACACCACGAACTTTAGGTCTACGACCAAGCCAGCGATTACGTCCAGCCTTACCAATGGTAATGTTTTCGTGATGGATGTTACCAACCTGACCTACAGTTGCACAACAAGCTGCGAGCACCTTGCGGACTTCACCGGAAGGCATACGCAGAAGAGCATATTTGCCTTCTTTAGCGATGAGCTGCGCATAGGTTCCGGCTGCGCGGCAGAACTGGCCGCCTTTTCCGGGATGCAATTCAATATTATGTACGATGGTACCAACAGGAATGTTCTTAAGCAGGAGAGCGTTGCCGGGTTTGATGTCGGCCTTTTCACCAGCAAGAATCTGGTCACCCTTGTTGAGTCCTACAGGACAAAGGATGTAGCGTTTTTCACCGTCTGCATAGTTAAGCAGAGCGATGCGTGCGCTTCTGTTAGGATCATATTCGATTGAAGCAACAGTTGCGGGTACTTCCACTTTATTACGTTTGAAGTCGATAATACGGTACAATCTTTTGGTACCGCCACCACGACGACGGGAAGTAATCCGGCCGTTATTGTTTCTACCGGCCGTCTTGGTCAGTCCCTTAGTAAGAGACTTTTCCGGAGTAGACTTGGTAATCTCCTCAAAGGTGGAGATAGTCTGGAACCGGCGACCAGGGGAGGTCGGCTTCAGCTTACGAGTAGCCATCTCTTAAACTCCTTCGAAGAATTCGATTTTTTCGCCCGCTAAAAGCTTTACGTAAGCTTTTTTGTAGCCGGACAATTTACCGACAACACGGCCGAACTTTCTGCGAAGACCGGGTCTTTTACGTACGATGCGTACGGAATCAACCTTTACATCAAAAGCGTTTTCAACAGCTTTTTTGACTTCAGTCTTGTTGGCAGAAGGCAGCACATAAAAAGCGACCTGATTAGAGGACTCTTTAATGTCAGTGGCCTTTTCCGAAATGACCGGTTTGATAAGAATCTGAGTATAGTCCATGACTATTTTAACCTCTCCTGCAGATCCTGTGCTGCGTTCTCAAGCATTACAACCTGACGATGTTTCAGAATGTCATAAACATTCAGCTGATCGGCAGAGATGAGCTTGATGCCAGGGATATTCCTCGCAGAAAGGAGGAGTTTAGAATCGGCATCCTTGACAATAATTAAGGCTTTGTACAGTCCGAGAGACTCAGCTACTTCAGCGAAGAGTCTAGTCTTAATCTCGGGAAGGTCGATGGATTTCACAACCATCAGCTTTTCTTCGCTGAATCTGGAAGTGAGAGCCATTTTAAGTGCCAGACGGCGGACCTTTTTATTTACCTTGAAGGAGTAGTCGCGGGGCTGGGGACCGAAAGTAGTTCCACCACCACGCCACAAGGGTGAACGGGTAGAACCTGCACGAGCACGACCGGTGCCTTTCTGGCGCCAGGGCTTTGCACCACCGCCACGTTTCATACCACGAGTTTTCGTAGCATGAGTACCTTGACGTTTGGCAGCAAGCTGAGAGCGTACTACGAGGTGCAGGATTTCGGGCTTGACCGGAACTTCGAAGATTTCCGGAGCAAGATCCATGCTCCCTACTTCCTTTTTCGTTTGATCATATATAGTTATGGTAGCCATTTTTTATTCCTCTAGCTGGTCTTGCGGATCATCACCAGACCGTTCTTAGGACCGGGAACCTGTCCCTTGACCACGAGAACGTTTTCGTCGGTGCGAACGTCTACGATTTCAATGTTGGAAACAGTAACGCGCTCATTACCCATCTGACCGGGCATTTTTTTGCCTTTGAATACTTTGCCAGGGAAAGTAGCGTGGCCGATGGAACCAGGAGAACGGTGTACCTTTTCAGCACCGTGAGAAGCACGGGAACCAGCGAAGTTCCAACGTTTCATTACACCCTGGAAACCTTTACCTTTGGAGGTGCCGGTAACTTTTACCTTTTCACCTGCGGCAAAGATGTCCACGGAGATTTCCTGGCCCAGTTCGTATTCAGCTACAGTGTCAAGGGGAAACTCACGAAGGTGACGGAAGTAGCCTTTGCCGGCTTTTTCCTGATGACCTTTCGCAGGCTTATTAACCTTGCGCTCGGGAAGAGCGTCGTAGCCGAGCTGGATGGCGTTGTAGCCTTCCTTCTCTTGGGTCTTAACCTGCATAACAGGACAAGGACCTACTTCGAGAACAGTGACGGGCACAACAGAACCATCGTCTGCGAAGACGCGGGTCATGCCCAGTTTTTTACCGAGTAATCCGATAGTTTTTGCCATGTTGAATCCCTCCCTTACAGCTTGATTTCAACGTCAACACCAGCGGGCAAGCTAAGCTTGCCGAGTGCGTCAACGGTCTGCTGGGTGGGTTCAAGAATATCAAGCAGACGCTTGTGGATTCTCATCTCAAACTGCTCACGAGACTTTTTGTCTACGTGCACAGAACGCTGTACAGTTGTACGGCTGATCTGTGTGGGCAGCGGGATGGGACCTGCGATAGCAGCGCCGGTATTGCGGGCAGTATCCACAATCTCAGTAACTGCTTTATCAAGGATACGGTAATCGTATGCCTTGAGCTTGATCCTGATTCGATCACTAGTCATAGAAACCATGTTAATTTCTCCTAATTGAATTCAGAGATGGCCTTGTCAACTTGCAACAGTAAGAAGGAGCGTGAGGTTATCCTTCCGGGCCTGGTATGGTCGTCCGGCCAGCATGCCAAACCTTATACCTGATCTCTGTGGTTTCACGGGCGGTTCCCGTAAAAAATAAGAACCTCCCGAACTCGTATGAGGTCCGGGAGGTATATTGCTTTTTCAGCACTGCTGTCAAGCTTAATTCAGATAAAAATTAAATTTTGTTTAATTTTTATTGATCAGCTCTTCAGCGATAGAAGCAGGAACAGGCTCATAATGATCAAACTGCATGGTGAAAGTAGCACGACCCTGAGTCTTGGAGCGGAGGTCGGTTGCGTAACCGAACATTTCGCTCAAAGGCACGTCGCACTTAACAACCTGTGCGTTTGCACGGGCTTCCATGGAGCCGACACGACCACGGCGACCGTTAAGGTCACCCATGACGTCGCCGAGGTACTCTTCAGGAGTAACAACTTCAACAGACATGATGGGCTCGAGAAGCTGCGGAGCAGCTTTCTTAACCGCTTCTTTAAGAGCCATAGAACCGGCGATGTAGAACGCCTGTTCAGAGGAGTCAACATCATGGTAAGAACCGTAAGTCAGAGTAGCCTTAAGGTCTACGAGCGGGAAGCCGGCGATAACACCGTTCTTCATTGCATCGTGCATACCACGGTCAACTGCAGGAATGTATTCTTTCGGAATTACGCCGCCTTTAATCTCGTCGCAAAACTCGTATTCACTTTCTTTGTTGGGCTCGATGGTAACAACAACGTGACCGTACTGACCACGACCACCGGACTGCTTGGCGTACTTGTGATCAACTTCCACCTTCTTGGTGATAGTTTCACGGTAAGCAACGCGAGGCGCACCGACGTTTGCGTTAACATTGAACTCGCGCAGAAGGCGGTCAACAATAACTTCAAGGTGAAGCTCACCCATACCGGAAATCAGAGTCTGACCAGTTTCCTCGTCACCTTTGACGCGGAAAGAGGGGTCTTCCTTGGCAAGCTTGCCAAGGCCCTGACTGAGGAGATCGCGGTCAGCCTTAGTCTTAGGCTCAATAGCAACCTCAATTACCGGCTCAGGAATGTCGAGTGATTCGAGAACCACTGCGTTCTTCTGCTCACAGAGAGTGTCACCGGTAGCCATGTTCTTAAGACCAACAGCAGCTACGATGTCACCGGCGTATGCTTCTTTGATTTCCTCACGCTTGTTAGCGTGCATCTTCAGCAGACGACCGATACGCTCTTTTTTACCAGTTGCGCCGTTAATAAAAGTAGCACCGGATTCAATTTTACCGGAGTACAGACGCAGGAAGGTAAGGTGACCGACGAAGGGGTCAGTCATGAGCTTGAAGGAAAGAGCTGAAAGAGGCAGGTCATCGTCACAAGGACAAGGAATTTCCTCGTCACTGTGAGGATCAGTACCGACAATCGCAGCAATATCCAGAGGAGAAGGAAGATAATCAACAACAGCGTCAAGCAGAGGCTGAACACCTTTGTTCTTGAATGCGGTACCGCAAAGAACAGGGCAGATGGTCAGGTTGATAGTCGCTGTGCGGATACCTTTGATAATCTCTTCGGGGGTGAGTTCTTCACCGCCGAGGTACTTATCGAGAAGCTCTTCGTCTTCTTCGGCAATCGCTTCGATCATCTCAAGACGCATGGCCTCATATTTATCCATCAAGTCAGCAGGAATTTCCTCAATTGAGTAGTCCTTGCCCATAACGTCGGTGTAGACGAAGGCCTTACCAGTAATAAGGTCAACTGCACCTTTGTATTCGTCTTCAGCTCCGATGGGGATCTGAAGAGGTACTGCTTTAGCACCCAGACGGTCCTTGAGCATTTCCACACAACGGAAGAAGTCTGCTCCGATACGGTCCATCTTGTTAACGAAAGCCATACGGGGAACTTGATATCTGTCAGCCTGACGCCATACGGTCTCAGACTGGGGCTCAACACCGGCTACTGCGTCAAAAACGGCAACTGCGCCGTCAAGTACGCGCAGTGCACGTTCAACTTCCATAGTGAAGTCAACGTGACCGGGAGTATCAATAATGTTGACGCGGTGATCTTTCCACATACAGGTAGTGGCAGCACTAGTGATAGTAATGCCACGTTCCTGTTCCTGGACCATCCAGTCCATGGTGGCTTCGCCATCATGAACTTCACCGATCTTATGAGAAACACCTGTATAGAAAAGAATGCGTTCAGTAGTGGTAGTCTTACCCGCATCAATGTGGGCCATGATACCAATGTTACGCTGTTTATCTCTTGCAACCTGTCTAGGCACTTTGTACTCCGATTACCAACGGTAGTGAGCAAAAGCCTTGTTGGCTTCGGCCATACGATGGGTGTCTTCCTTTTTCTTAACAGCACCACCACGCTTATTGAAAGCGTCGAGGAATTCACCGCTAAGGCGGGCAACCATGCCCTTCTCGCCTCTGGAACGAGCCTGGTTGATCAGCCATCTGATTGCCAGGGAAACCTGACGCTCTGGGCGAACTTCAACGGGCACCTGATAAGTAGCACCACCTACACGGCGGGACTTAACTTCCACGTGGGGCTTAACGTTTTCCACTGCCTTTTCAAAAGCCTTGATAGGATCTTCCTGGGTTTTGTCACCGAGGAATTCAAGAGCTTGATAGAATATATTTTCAGACACACTCTTCTTACCGTCGAACATGAGTCTATTCATGAACTTGGTTGCAAGCTGAGAGCCGTATACCGGATCGGGAAGAATCTGTCTTTTGGGTACCGGACCTTTACGAGGCATATTGGTTACTCCTTGGAATTAAATGCTATTTAGGACGCTTTGCGCCGTACTTGGAACGACCCTGACGACGATCTGCAACACCAGCGGTGTCGAGAGAGCCGCGAACGATATGGTAACGAACACCAGGTAAATCTTTTACACGACCACCACGGATCAGTACCACGGAGTGTTCCTGAAGGTTATGACCTTCACCACCGATGTATGCAGTAACTTCGATGGCATTAGTCAGACGCACACGAGCGACCTTACGCAGTGCGGAGTTAGGCTTCTTAGGGGTTGTGGTGTACACGCGAGTGCATACGCCACGGCGCTGGGGGCAGGCCTGAAGCGCAGGAGTCTTCTTACGCTTGAGCTGCTTTTCACGCCCTTTTCTTATAAGCTGATTGATGGTTGGCATGAACCCTCCAAATTAAGTTTTATTACAAAGACCGACGCAGTTAGACTAATATTTCACAATTTGTCAAGAACAAATTGTGAAATATATCTCCGTTGTCCTTAAGTCAGGCTGCAACCACCTGCTCTGTGGACCGGGTCTGCGTACTGGCGCCAGCACTATCTTTCGTTAACGAGCAGCGGCTCTTCTTCAAGTTCTTCAAGGAACTTATCAGCACGTTCAGGCTGGTCGGGAACAATAATGTCAGTACGTGCGTACTTACGGAACCCGGTACCGGCCGGAATGAGTCGACCAACGATAACGTTTTCTTTCAAGCCGCGCAGGTAATCCTTCTTGCCGCAAAGTGAAGACTCGGTAAGAACCTTGGTAGTCTCCTGGAATGAAGCAGCAGAGATGAAAGAGGCGGTTGAAAGTGAAGCCTGAGTAATACCGAGAACATGAGTCTGTGCGGTAGCAGGCTTAAGTCCGTTAGCAACAGCATCCTGGTTAGTTTCCATGAAACGCTGCTTGTCCACCTGTTCGCCCACAAGAAAATGGGTCTCGCCGGGATCAACGACGCTGACCTTCTTGAGCATCTGGCGGACAATAACTTCGATATGCTTATCGTTAATTCCAACACCCTGGAAGCGGTAAACGTCCTGAATTTCCTCAACCAGAAAGCGTGCGAGAAATTTCTCACCCTTGACTTTAAGGATATCGTGCAGTTCGGGCAGACCTTCTGTCATCAGGTCACCGGCTTCTACGAAGTCGCCTTCCTGTGCAGTGATATGACGGCCCTTGGGCACGAGGTATTCTTTAGTTTCGCCTACTTCAGGGGTAACAACAATTTTGCGCTTGCCTTTGGATTCAGGTCCATAGGAGACCACACCATCAATCTCCGAAATGATTCCAAGTTCCTTTGGTTTGCGCACTTCAAACAACTCCGCAACTCGAGGAAGACCACCAACGATGTCCTTGGTCTTTGAGGTTTCGCGAAGCTTACGTGCGATAATGTCACCAGCATTGATAACATTACCCTCTTTAACCATCAGAATCGCGCCAACCGGCAGCGGATAAACCGCTTTCAGGCTGGATCCGGGACGGTTCAGGGGTTCCCCGTCTTCGCCGCAGATGGAAATTGATGGTTTGAAGTTAGTGGTACGGTATTCCTGGATTGTGTAAGTAGCCTGTCCTGTGGCTTCATCAACACGTTCCTGGAAAGTTTTACCTTCAACAAGGTCGGTAAACTTAACAGTACCGGTTACGTCAGTGATGAAGGGCTCTGCAAGAGGATCCCACTCGGCTAGCATAGTACCTTGTGTGATCTGCTGCCCTTCTTCAACGTAAAGTTTTGCACCAAGGGGAAGAACGTACTTTTCACGCTCCCTGCCCTGCTCGTCCACAATACCGATTTGGCAACTCTTACCAAGAACCATCTGGTTCCCTTCAGCGTTACGGACGGAGCGCATGCGGTTCAGGACTACGGAACCGTTATGCTGTGCTTCAAAAGATGACTGCTGAATTTCACGACTAGCAGTACCACCAATGTGGAAGGTACGCATTGTCAGCTGTGTTCCCGGTTCACCAATGGACTGCGCGGCGATGATACCTACGGTTTCACCTACGTTTACAACGTGACCCCTTGCGAGGTCGCGGCCGTAACACATAGCGCAGATACCGTGCTTTGCACGACAGGTCAACGGGGAACGGACAATCATGGAGTTGATACCGTTTTCATCAATAATTCTGGCAGCTGCTTCATCAATAAGTGAATCAGCAGGGACAAGAATTTCACCGGTATCTTCCTTGACTACATCGTGAATGGTCACGCGGCCGAGAACTTTCTCAGCCAACCTTTCCTTGATTTCACCACCCTTAATATAGTGGGTAAGTTCAAGGCCATCGACTGTGCGGCAGTCGTGATCAGCAATGGTAACATCCTGAACAACGTCAACCAGACGACGGGTAAGGTAACCGGAGTTCGCTGTTTTCAGCGCAGTATCCGCGAGACCTTTACGAGCACCGTGAGTAGAAATAAAGTACTGAAGAACGGACAGACCTTCACGGAATGATGAAGTAATCGGTGTTTCGATAATTTCACCGGAAGGTTTAGCCATCAGACCACGCATACCTGCGAGCTGACGCATCTGGTCCTGGTTACCACGAGCACCGGAGTGGGCCATCATGAAGACCGGGTTAAAAGAGGAGTTATCTTCCTTTTTACCAGTCTTGGGATCGACCATGACGTCGGTGGACATTTCGTTAGTCATCTCAGTTGAAACGTCGTTGGTTACTTTGGTCCAAACGTCGACAACCTTGTTGTACTTTTCAGTACGGGTGATGATACCTTCGCGGTACTGGGATTCAATGTCTTCAACTTCGGCGTATGCATCCTCGAGCAGTCCGGCCTTTTTGGCGGGAATGGTCAAGTCCTTAACACCAATGGTAATAGCGGCACGGGTTGCGTGCTCGTACCCAAGGTCTTTAAGACGGTCACAAAGAATGACCGTAGCCTTGCTGCCTGCGGTGCGGTAGGCACTGGAAACCAGCTTGGCAATGTTCTTCTTGGTCATGACCACGTTCGCGAACTCATAGCCCATACCTTCGGGAAGCAGTTCACCCACGAGGATACGGCCGGGAGTGGTCTCAACCAATTCTCCTTCGACGCGGACCTTGATGCGTGCGTGCATGCTGACGACTTTAGCGTCCAGAGCGGCAATAACTTCCCACGGAGCGGTGAAGATCATGCCTTCCCCTTTGGAGAAAGAACGCTCGACGGTCAGATAGTAAAGACCGAGAACGATATCCTGAGAGGGGTTGATGATGGGCTGTCCGTTTGCAGGGGACAGGATGTTGTTTGAAGACATCATCAGAACACGACACTCAATCTGTGCTTCCACGGAAAGAGGTACATGAACAGCCATCTGGTCACCATCAAAGTCAGCGTTGTATGCGGAACATACAAGCGGATGCAGCTGGATAGCTTTACCTTCTACCAGAGTAGGTTCAAAGGACTGAATACCGAGGCGGTGAAGGGTCGGAGCACGGTTGAGCATGATCGGGTATTCGCTAACAACGTTGTCGAGAATATCCCATACAACGAGGTCTTCGCGTTCAACCATCTTCTTAGCGCTCTTGATGGTGGTTGCGATTTCCCTACGCTCAAGCTCTGCGTAAATAAAGGGCTTAAACAGTTCCAGAGCCATCTTCTTGGGAAGACCGCACTGGTGCAGTTTCAGCTTAGGTCCAACAACAATTACGGAACGTCCGGAATAGTCAACACGTTTACCGAGCAGGTTCTGACGGAAACGACCCTGTTTACCCTTAATCATGTCGGAAAGGGATTTCAGAGGACGACCGTTGGTACCGGTAATAGCGCGTCCACGGCGACCGTTGTCGAACAATGCGTCAACGGATTCCTGAAGCATACGCTTTTCGTTGCGGATAATAATATCCGGAGCACCAAGTTCGATCAGGCGCTTCAGACGGTTGTTCCTGTTAATGACACGACGATAGAGATCGTTGAGGTCGGAAGTAGCAAAACGTCCGCCGTCAAGAGGAACCAAAGGACGCAACTCGGGCGGAATGACAGGAACAACGTCCATGATCATCCACTGGCAGTCGTTACCGGATTCGAGAAAAGCTTCAACAATCTTAAGACGTTTGGTCAGCTTTTTCTTCTTGGTCTGGCTGCGAGTGGTCAAGGACTCTTCACGAAGTTCGTGCCTGAGTGCGAGCATATCGATCTGGGCCAGCAGTCCTTTGATGGTTTCTGCGCCCATACCCACTTCAATGGCTTCTTCGCCGTAGTGGTCGATTACCTGAAAATACTGATCTTCAGAAATGATCTGATACTGCTTGAGCGGAGTTTCACCCGGATCAAGTACAATATAAGAATCAAAGTACAAAACTTTCTCAAGGTCGGCCATGGTGATATCAAGCAGGGTACCGATCTTGGAAGGAAGAGTTTTCAGAAACCAGATATGGGCGACAGGAGCTGCAAGCTCGATGTGGCCCATGCGTTCACGTCTGACTTTGGAAGCAATAACTTCAACACCGCATTTTTCACATACGATGCCGCGGTGCTTCATGCGCTTGTACTTACCGCAGTTACACTCGTAGTCTTTTACGGGTCCGAAAATTTTAGCGCAGAAAAGACCATCTCTTTCCGGCTTGAAAGTCCTGTAGTTGATGGTCTCGGGCTTCTTGACTTCACCGAAAGACCACTCGCGGATCTTTTCGGGAGAAGCAATGGAAATCTGAATACCTTTGAGGCCACGTCCTGCGAGGCCTGCACCGGATGTTCTACGCATAGTGAACAGTTCGTCCAGACTCATTAATATACCCCTTACATGAAAAGGTTTATTTCATCGCGGGGGCCATTTAAGGCCCCCGCGTTCATTATTTTTTGTCGGCAGTTTCTTCGACTTGGTCCTGAAGCAGATTAACATCGAGGCCGAGGGACATAAGTTCCTTAACCAGAACGTTAAAGGATTCAGGCAGACCAGCTTCAAGGAAGTTATCTCCCTTGACGATCTTTTCGTACATCTTAACACGACCGGTTACGTCATCGGACTTGACGGTCAGGAACTCCTGAAGCAGGTAGGCTGCGCCGTATGCTTCAAGTGCCCATACTTCCATCTCCCCGAGACGCTGACCACCGAACTGGGCCTTACCGCCAAGAGGCTGCTGGGTAACCAGAGAGTAAGGACCGGTGGAACGAGCATGAATCTTTTCATCAACAAGGTGATGCAGCTTGAGGATGTACATTACGCCGACGGTTACGCGGTTGTGGAACGGATCCCCGGTACGGCCATCATAAAGAGTGACCTTACCGTCTTCGCCAATTCCGGTCTTGCCAACCAGATCCCAGATTTCTTCTTCGGTTGCACCGTCGAAAACCGGGGTTTTGGTGACCATACCTTCGCGCGCCTTGTTAACTGCCAGTCTGAAGTCTTCATCATCCAGTGAATCAATAAGCTCGTAAACATCTTCGGATTCAAAGGTGTCTTTGATTTCCTGACGAATTACGCCGAGGGCTTCACCGTTATCAAGCATAGTGGCAAATTTCTGCCCAAGAGCAAGAGCGGCCCAGCCGAGGTGGGTTTCCATGATCTGGCCGATGTTCATACGTGAAGGAACACCAAGAGGGTTCAACACTATGTCCATGGGAGTACCGTTATCAAAGAACGGCATATCCTGTTCGGGCAGAATGTTAGAGACAACACCTTTGTTACCATGACGGCCAGCCATTTTGTCACCAACGCTGAGCTTACGCTTAACAGCAATGTAGACTTTGACCATCTTGATTACGCCCGGGGGCAGATCGTCACCTTCGGTAACTTTTTCGCGCTTCACATCATAAATACCTTTGATGATGCGAATCTGCTTATCGTATTCAGCGAGCAGCTGTTTAACTGCTTCGTTGGTTTCTTTATCTGAAAAGAGTCCGCCCAGCTTCTTGAGAGGTACTTCAGCAAGGATTTCATCGGTAATGATATGTCCTGCTTCAGCAAGTACCTCACCCTTTCTGCGACCCATAAGGGTCTGGGCGATCTGCTTGTTAGTTACAACTTCCGCAATTTTAACGCGGGTTTTATTGGTCAGGGATTCGATGTGCTTGCTTTCTTTCATATCATGTTTGGCAAGCTCGAAATCCTCAATATTTCTAGTACGATCGTCCTTGTCACCGGAACGACGGTTGAAGACTTTAACGTCTACGATAGTACCTTCAATTCCCGGCGGAACCTTGAGAGATGTGTTTTTCACATCACGAGCCTTATCACCGAAGATAGCGCGGAGCAGCTTTTCTTCGGGGGTAAGCTGGGTTTCACCTTTGGGAGTGATCTTACCAACGAGTATGTCGTCGGGAGCAATGCGCGCACCGAGGCGGATAATACCGCACTCATCAAGGTTGCGGAGCATGTCTTCACTCACGTTGGGAATATCGCGGGTAACTTCTTCGGGTCCAAGCTTGGTGTCACGGGCGACCAGTTCAAATTCCTCGATGTGAACCGAGGTGAACACGTCTTCCTTGACTACGCGCTCGGAGATGAGAATGGAGTCCTCAAAGTTGTATCCACACCAAGGCATAAACGCTACGAGCAAGTTCTTACCAAGAGCGAGCTCACCATCTTTGATACCGGGACCGTCAACAAGGACATCGCCTTTTTTGACAGGGGTTCCGATAGGCAGACGGGGACGCTGACCGTAGCAGGAACTCTGGTTGGACTTGTGCCATTTCTGAAGCTCGTAGTGCTTTACTCCGCCGGTATCAGGATAGATACCGTCATCGTAACGAACCACAAGACGCTCAGCATCGACATAATCGATGATACCGTCATTCTCAGCGAGAACACAACTACCTGAATCCTGAGCAACGTTTGCTTCCATGCCGGTACCAACCAGAGGCTGGGAGGTCTTCAGCAGAGGAACAGCCTGACGCTGCATGTTGGAACCCATGAGTGCGCGGTTCGCATCATCGTGTTCCAAGAAAGGAATCAGCGCAGCAGAAACAGATACGGTCTGGCTAGGGCTGATATCCATAAGGGTAGTGTCTTCGCGAGGATGCATGGAGACATCACCGTTAAGACGACAGGTTACCAGAGGATTACTAAATGATCCTTTTTCGTCGATAGGAGCGTTAGCCTGTGCGACTACATGCCCTACTTCGCGAGTAGCATCATAATATAAGATCTCGTCAGTCATGGTTGAATCTTTGATTGTCCGGTAAGGACTTTCAATGAAACCGAAATCATTGACCTTGGAGTAAGTAGTAAGAGAAACAATAAGACCGATGTTCGGACCTTCAGGAGTTTCAATGGGGCAGATACGTCCGTAGTGAGAAACGTGAACGTCTCGAACTTCAAAGCCTGCACGCTCACGAGTCAAACCACCGGGTCCCAGCGCGGAAAGTCTGCGCTTATGGGTCACTTCGGAAAGCGGGTTGGTTTGGTCCATGAACTGTGAAAGCTGGGAAGTCCCAAAGAATTCCTTGAGAACAGCTGCAACCGGTTTGGGGTTGATCAGGTCATGAGGCATGAGGGTGGCCACTTCCTGGAGGCTCATGCGCTCCTTAATGGCTCTTTCCATACGTACAAGACCGATGCGGTACTGGTTTTCAACCAGCTCACCAACCGGACGGACACGTCTGTTACCGAGGTTATCGATATCATCAGCAGGGCCGTGGCTATCCTTAAGCTTACAAAGAACCTTGACCGCAGTGAGGATATCCTCATTGGTCAGGGTGCGCAGCTCAAGGGGAGTCTCAATGCTCAGACGAGCATTAAGCTTGTAGCGACCAACGCTGGAGAGATCGTAGTAATCGGAACTGCGGAACAGGTTTTCAAAAAAGTTCGCAGCAATTTCAGCTGTGGGGGGGGAACTGGGGCGCAGTCTGCGGTAGATTTCAATCTGTGCGGACTCTACATCAGTAGTTTTGTCCAGCATCATGGAATCACGCAGCGCGGATGAAACCTCAGCACCTTGAGTATGGAGGACTTTAACATCCTTGATACCCACTTCAAGAATGCGTTCGAAGATCTCTTCAGTAATCTCGTCAGCAGCTTCAGCAATAACTTCACCTGTATCAGGGTCGGTAATATCACTAAAAGCGAACTGGCCTACGAGAGACTTAGGGTCAACTTCTATATATTCAACACCGCCACGGATCAGCTTCTTCCAGCCGAACTTGGTGACCTGCTTGTCGCGCTTGACGATGACCTTGCCGTCTTCGAGGCAGAGGTCAACCCATGCATTTTCCTTGCGGTACTGATTCTCAGCGACCTTACGACGTACGATATGGCGATCAATCTGGTACTCTTCTACATCATAATAGTAGTCGAGAATGTCCTGCTTGGAGAGGCCCATGGCCTTAAGCAGGACAGTCGCGGGCATTTTGCGGCGACGGTCGATACGCACATAGAGAATGTCTTTGTGGTCAAAGTCAAAATCCAGCCAGGAACCGCGCATGGGAATAATGCGGCAGCTGTAAAGGACCCTGCGGCTGGTATGTGTTTTACCGGAATCATGTTCAAATATGATACCGGGAGAACGCTGAAGCTGGTTAACGATAACGCGTTCAGTTCCATTTATAATAAATGTACCCTGCTCACTCATGAGCGGAACGGTTCCGAAGTAGATATCCTGCTCTTTAATGTCGCGGATAGTTCTGCTTTCGGTTTCCTCATCAACATCAAAGACCACGAGACGAACCTTGATACGGATAGGAGCTTCATAAGTGAGCCCCTTGGAGATACACTCATCCATATCATACTTAGGCTCGCCAATGTCATAACTGACATATTCGAGACTTGCGGTTTTGTTGAAATCTTCAATCGGAAAAACCGAACGAAAAACTCCTTCGAGGCCTACATCCGCCCTACTGGCGGGGGCTACGCCTTCCTGAAGGAATTTTTTGAAGGAATCCACTTGCAGTTCAAGCAGGTGGGGAATCGGCAGAGTGACTTTGATCTTTCCAAATATTTTTCTGAGCTGACCCATCGTATCCTCAATCAAGTGAGAAGGTTAGGGTTGGAATGAAGCAATTTGACGAACATCAACCAATAAATAGTCAGTTACAAGTCAAAAAGTACAAGATAAACGTAGGCGGCAGAACAATTTGCCTGAAAGAAATTTTTTAAAGTTTATTTTGATCGCGCTAAAAGACCCGGCTGCGCCTTTTCCGAATCCTATCAAAATAATTGATCAGGCAATTTTGTCAATCTTTTTAACAGCGAGAAGAGCGCAACCCCGTTTTACAGGGGTTTGCGCTCCTCTTGCATAAGCGATAAATTCGCCTGAATTACTTCATTTCGGCTTCAGCACCGGCTTCTTCAAGCTGCTTAAGAGCTTCTTCAGCTTCTGCTTTTTCTACGCCTTCTTTGATAGCTGCGGGAGCTTCATCAACTTTAGCCTTGGCTTCTTTGAGGCCGAGACCGGTCAGAGCGCGAACTGCTTTAATAACAGCAATTTTGTTGCCGCCAGCGCCTTTCAGGATAACGTCGAATTCGGTCTGTTCTTCAGCTTCTGCTGCGCCGCCTGCTGCGCCGGGCATAGCTGCTACTGCTGCTACGGGAGCTGCTGCGGAAACGCCGAACTTCTCTTCCAGTTCTTTGATGAACTCGGAGAGTTCGAGAACAGTCATATTGGAAATAAAATCAACTACCTGATCTTTGGTGATATCTGCCATGGAAATTTCCTCCTGGGAATATACTTTGATTTGCCTTGACTAGGCCGTTATGCAGCGTCTTTCTGATCTTTCACTGCGGAAAGAACATTCAGAAGGCCGCGAGGTACATTTGCGAGCAAGCTCACAAAGTTGGTAGGTACAGCATTCATTGTACCCAGAGTTTTGCCGAGGAGCTCTTCCTTGCTCGGAAGCTTGGAAAGCGCCTGCACGCCATCTTCGTCAAGAAATTTGCCCTCAAGGGATGCGAAACGCATTTCGAAAGTTTTGCTTTCTTTTGCGAAATCAGCAACTGCTTTAGCTGCTGCAACAGGATCATCATATCCGGTTACAACTGCGCAGTTTTCCTTGAATTTGTCAGCCAGTACTTCATGTTCAGTACCAGTAAAAGCCAACCGGGCCAGAGTGTTCTTGACTACTTGGCAATCGACACCGACATTACGCAGGTTAGCGCGGAGCTGAGTAAACTCTTCCACACCAAGGCCTTTGAAGTCAGTAACGATGGCAATACTCGCCCTTTCAGCTCTATCTTTAAGCTGCTCAATAATCTGGGCTTTTTCTTGCCTGTTCACCGTAACACTCCTAATGCTTTGACCCGGAAAGCAAGTCAAAGTGTTGTCTAAGCAGGATATTAAGGGACCATCCCTCCTGCCGTCTTCGACTAAACTTCCCGTGTATTTATACATCAAGGGCCGCCCTTACGGGCGGCCTATGACATTTTAGGACTCTGAATACTTTCTTGCGGAAAGGGGATCAATTTTGAAACCGGGTCCCATGGTGGTAGCTACGGCAACAGCCTTCATGTAGGTACCTTTCGCAGAGGAAGGTTTCATTTTGCCCACTGTTTCCAGCAGAGTTTTGAGGTTCTCAAGAAGCTTTTCAGCTCCGAAAGAAACCTTTCCGATGGGCGCGTGAAGAACACCGGCCTTGTCGACCTTGAATTCTACGCGTCCAGCTTTAAGTTCATTAACGGCTTTAGCCACATCAAAAGTAACGGTGCCAGTCTTAGCGTTAGGCATCAGACCGCGAGGTCCGAGCACACGGCCGATCTGACCGACTTTAGCCATCATGTCAGGAGTTGCGATAGCTTTATCGAAATCAAGCCATCCATCCTTAACTTTGGCAACCAAATCATCGCCACCGACAAAGTCAGCGCCAGCTTCCTTGGCTTCCGCTTCTTTTTCCCCGTTCACGAAGCAAGCGATTCTTACTTCTTTACCAAGACCGTTGGGCAGAGAAACTGCGCCGCGGATCATCTGGTCTGAATACTTAGGGTCTACGCCGAGGTTGATGGCAACATCAACTGTCTCGTCGAACTTGGCATATGCCTTATCTACAGCAGAAGCTACCGCTTGCTCGACGGTCAGGCCGAACTGCTCTGTACCTTCTGTTGCTTTTCTGTATTTTTTTCCGTGCTTAGGCATGATCTATTCCCCTTACCTATTCTGTGACTTCAATGCCCATACTGCGGGCTGTTCCCATGATGGATTTCATGGCAGCTTCAGTATCGGCAGCGGTCAGGTCGGGAGCCTTCAGCTCAGCAATTTCTTTAACCTGAGCCTTGGTTACTTTACCGACCTTGTTTTTGTTAGGCTCACCGGAACCCTTTGCAAGCTTTGCAGCTTTAAGCAGGAGGGTAGATGCCGGAGGAGTCTTGGTAATGAAGGAAAAGGACCTGTCTTGGTAGACAGTGATAATCACCGGAATGATCATGCCCTTCTGATCCTGCGTTTTAGCGTTGAACGCCTTGCAGAATTCCATTATATTTACACCGTGCTGACCGAGAGCAGGACCGACCGGAGGGGACGGGTTTGCTGAGCCAGCAGGTATCTGAAGCTTGATTTTGCCTATTTCTTTCTTGGCCATCGCTTTATGTCCTATATTAAATTCCAGTGAGGATACTCACTGTCGGAAATGAATATGCAGCAGTGCGGTCAGGACTACCCTTTGGTTACCTGAACGAAGTCAAGTTCCACTGGGGTCTGGCGGCCGAAAATGGAGACTGACACCCGAAGCTTGCCTTTATCGTAGTTGACATCTTCTACAACGCCGTTGAAACCGCTGAAAGGTCCATCAATAACCCTGACTTCATCGCCACGGTCAAAGTTGAACTTGGGTCTCGGCTGTTCCTGACGGTCTTCCATCAGGCTCAGGATTTTGGCTGCTTCGCTGTCGCGCATTGGAGTCGGGCGGTTTTTGCCACCAATGAATCCGGTAACACGAGGAATAGATTGGATGAGATGCCATGATTCATCCTCCATGATCATTTTGATCATGACATAACCCGGGTAAAATTTCCGGGTAGATGTTCTTTTTTCCCCTTTAACCAGCTCGACAACTTTCTCCGTGGGAACGACGACTTCTTCGATCAGTCCTTTGTCCTGACCGGTTCTCATCATCTCACGGACAGTCTGCTCAACCCGCTGTTCAAAACCTGAATAGGTATGAACAATGTACCAGCGGGCCTTCTTTCCCTGAGGTTTTTCAGCGTCTTCGCTCATGGAACTCTTTCCTTTTTACGGGTTATTTAAGACAGGATTGTCTCAACAAGTTTGCTGAGACCCATGTCAACAACACCCAGAAAAAGCGACATGACTACGACAAGGACCAAGACGGCGGTACAGGTCTGTATAGTCTCTTTCTGAGTAGGCCATACGACCTTCTTGATTTCGACCTTAGACTGCTCCAGAAATTCGGTGAACTGTTTAATCTTTCCACCGGCACCCTGAGCTTCAGCCTTAGCCTGAACTCCCGCACTTTTATTTTTTTTCTTGGCCATATTGATTTCCCATAAATGAAGTGGCAGGCCAGGAGGGATTCGAACCCCCAGCATTCGGTTTTGGAGACCGACGTTCTAGCCGTTGGAACTACTGGCCTGCTTATTTATAGAATCTACTTGGTTTCTCTGTGAAGAGTATGCTTCTTATCAAAAGGGCAATACTTCTTCAGTTCGACACGACCAGTAGTGTTCTTCTTATTCTTCATCGTCGAATAGTTACGACGCTTACACTCGGTGCACTGCATCAGAACTTTGACACGCATGTCTTACTCCAGAATTTCAGTTACAACACCTGCGCCAACGGTACGGCCACCTTCGCGAATAGCGAAGCGCAGACCCGGATCCATAGCAACTGGGTTGATCATTTCAACGTTGAAAGTAGCGTTATCGCCAGGCATAACCATTTCAACGCCTTCATCGAGAGTTACAACACCGGTGATGTCAGTTGTACGGAAGTAGAACTGAGGACGGTAGCCGGAGAAGAAAGGAGTGTGACGTCCACCTTCGTCTTTAGAGAGAACGTATACTTCTGCTTTGAACTTGGTGTGAGGGTTGATGGAACCGGGAGCAGCAAGAACCTGTCCACGTTCAACTTCTTCACGCTTAATACCGCGGAGAAGAACACCAACGTTATCGCCAGCCTGACCCTGATCGAGCAGCTTGCGGAACATTTCAACACCAGTACAAGTAGTCTTGGCGGTTTCTTTAATACCAACGATTTCAACTTCTTCACCAACTTTTACCACACCGCGTTCTACGCGACCGGTAACAACGGTACCACGACCGGAGATGGAGAAAACGTCTTCGATAGGCATGAGGAAAGGTTTGTCGATGTCGCGCTCGGGCTCTTCAATGTAGGAGTCACAAGCTGCGAGAAGGTCGAGGATGGGCTTTGCAGCGTCATCACCAGCACTATCGCACTCGAGAGCTTTAAGAGCGGAACCGAGGATAACCGGAAGGTCATCACCGGGGAAATCGTAAGAAGAGAGAAGTTCGCGAACTTCCATTTCTACGAGTTCGAGCAGTTCTTCGTCATCAACCATGTCGCATTTGTTCAGGAATACAACGATTCCGGGAACACCAACCTGACGAGCGAGCAGGATGTGCTCACGAGTCTGAGGCATGGGACCGTCGGTAGCCGCAACAACGAGGATTGCGCCGTCCATCTGAGCTGCACCAGTAATCATATTCTTGATGTAGTCAGCGTGACCGGGGCAGTCTACGTGAGCGTAGTGACGGTTTTCAGTTTCGTATTCAACGTGCGCAGTAGCAATGGTGATACCGCGTTCTTTTTCTTCGGGTGCCTTGTCAATTTCATCAAAGGCAACGTACTCGCCGTTACCAGCAAGACCTGCGATCTTGGTGATAGCAGCAGTCAGAGTAGTTTTACCGTGGTCAATGTGACCGATGGTACCGATATTAACATGAGGCTTACCGCGTTCAAATTTAGCCTTACCCATGATAAATCCCCCTATAAAATAGAGTTTTTAATGATTTAAAGCGTCAAAGGTCATACAACACAATGTATGGAGCCCACGTCCGGACTTGAACCGGAGACCTCTTCCTTACCAAGGAAGTGCTCTACCGACTGAGCTACGTGGGCATCCTTATTAAATGCGCATAATGGATAGGGTAAAAATGGAGCGGGAAACGAGATTCGAACTCGCAACCCTCAGCTTGGAAGGCTGATGCTCTAGCCGTTGAGCTATTCCCGCACCCTAATCCGTAGTTAAACAGCAGGCCTACCTGCCTCCTACAGCGCGATTTTCTAAAGTGGTGGTGGGGGGAGGATTCGAACCTCCGAAGGCGTTGCCGACAGATTTACAGTCTGTTCCCTTTGGCCACTCGGGAACCCCACCACTATATTTTGTTGTTTCACATGGAGCTGGCGATGGGACTTGAACCCGCAACCTGCTGATTACAAATCAGCTGCTCTACCAATTGAGCTACGCCAGCCCTTGTGAGCGAATCTTTCTACAAGCTCTGTTTTCAAATTGCAAGAACTTTTTGACTTTTTTTCAAATTATTCTCAGCTCGAAAACTTCGTCCGCCTGTGATTCGCCGAAGCAACGAAGCGGGGTTTAAATGGAAATCGCCTTTCAAGTCAATACCTTTTTTCATTTTTTTTAAATTTTTTCGAAAATAACCAACGCAATATATGCTATAAACGCAGGCAGGTTTTGACTTTGCGGACGTTTGGACGTAATTCACTGCCCTCGGCACTTATTGCCGTACAAACAAAGAACTTAAGATTCTCAGGTATTAAGAATATGAAATCACTTCCAATCAGTCCAGATAAACCATGGCTGGCGCCCCTGGCCGGATACTCAGACCTGCCATTTCGCATGCTCTGCCGTAAACGGGGATGCGCCGTGGCCTGTACAGAGATGGTCAGCGTCAAAGGTATAAAGTATGACGGCAAAGGAACTAAAGTCCTTCTGGCAACCTGTCCCGAAGATCATCCGCTGGTGGTCCAGCTCTTCGGCGGGGAGCCGCAGGACTATTCGGATACTATGCCCCAACTGCTTGACCAGGGCTACTCTTTTTTTGATTTAAACTCAGGCTGCCCGGTAAAGAAAGTCCTCAAAACCGGCGGAGGATCTGCCCTGCACCTTGACCCGGACAGATTAGTCGAAACAGCATCGACAATGGTCTGTATTGCCGGGGAAGGACGAGTCGGAGTCAAAATAAGACTCGGATTCATGAATGGCGAGGACAACTACCTCGAAATCGCCAAACGCCTTGAAGACGTTGGCGTTGCCTGGATCACCATGCATCCTCGATATGCCAAGCAGATGTTTTCAGGAGAAGCGGACTGGTCCAAACTGGCCACGTTGAAACAGAACGTCTCCGTCCCTGTAATAGGCAGTGGTGATCTTTTCACCGCTGAAGACGGCATGGAATGCATCAGGCAAACCGGAATTGACGGGATCATGTTTGCTCGCGGCGCGCTTTTCGACCCGGCTATTTTCGCCCGTTACCTGAAACTACTTGATGACCCGCAGTGTGCGACACTACCGCCCTTCGACCTCGGCAAAACTATGGAAGAGCATATCAATATTACCCGCGAGTTCGATGGCAGCACCCGTTCTTTTCGTAAGATCAGATCAATCCTGCCCCGCTATGCTAAGGGGATGGACGGAATCCGGGCTATTCGAACCAAGCTTACCTCTTGCGAAGACTGGGATGAACTAATAGAAGCTGCACGCGAAGTGTCCACACTTACCATGGACCGCTGTTAAGCATTTATTTTTTTTAAGCGATTGTTGACGATAATACTCTTTAAACTTAATATAGTATTGTGATTGAATAAAAGAATCTGACTTTAATCGGAGAAGCACATGGCCCAGACCGACATTTTACTTGAAGCTGGCACGAATGAACTTGAAATCGTTGAGTTCTGGCTTGAAGAAGAACCCCGCGAAGAAGGCGAAGGCAACTATCGCGGTTTTTACGGCGTAAACGTTGCCAAAGTTTTGGAAATTATCAGAATTCCTGAAAAAATTACCAAACTTCCCAAGGTTGCGCATCCGGCCATTATGGGCACATTTAACCTGCGCAACAAGGTTATTCCCCTTGTAGATCTGAGCCATTGGCTCAAAAAACCGCGTGTTGAAACAGAGCCTCCTAAAGTCATTGTGACCGAGTTCAACAATGTTTCCTCCGCTTTTCTTGTCTCCGGGGTAACCCGAATTCACAGAATCAGCTGGGAAAAGGTTGAAGCTCCTTCCAACTATGTATCCACCCTCTCCGAGGACTCCATTACCGGTGTTGTTAAATTCGATGACCGGATATCGCTGATTCTTGACCTTGAAAAAATCGTAGCTGAGCTCAATCCCGATCTCGGACTAAAACTTGACGATTCTATTGATTGGGCCAACCACGCAGGCTATAAGGCCATCATTGCTGACGACTCTACCCTGATCAGGGAAATGCTCTTTGAAATGATGGTCCGGGCCAAATTCTCTGTGGAAATGGCTAATACAGGGCGTGACTGTTGGGACAAACTTGTCGCAATGAAAAATAGATCTATTGAAGAAGGGAAGCCAATAACCGACTACGTCAATGTCGTCATTTCCGACATCGAAATGCCTGTTATGGACGGACACAACCTCACCGTGCGCATCAAGTCAGACGAGGTTCTCAAACAGCTGCCTGTAATCCTGTTTTCCTCCATCATTACCGATAAGTTGCGCCACAAGGGTGTATCTGTAGGTGCGGACGACCAGATTTCAAAGCCGGAAGTAACCCAACTGGCACAGCGCGCCATTGCCTTAATTGAAAAATAATCCAGGCGGAAATCAATATGGTTTCCCCTTCTGATTCCAAAACAAAAAAACGTACTGGAGCCTCGTTTAATCCGAGGGTCCAGTACGTTTTACTTATGTCTTTCTCAGTAGCTATCGGCATGGCTGCAGCAGGAGGGGCTTTCCTTTTCCGTTGGCTGATTGAAAATTTCCAACACTTGTTCTGGGCCAGCGGGCACTCCTTTCTGGATATGGCTGCCAACTCTCCATGGTGGTTGGTACTTTTCCTGCCCTGCGCAGGAGGACTTGTCGCCGGCATAATCATAACTAATTGGGCGCCGGAAGCCCAAGGTCCCGGAGTTCCGGAAGTAATCAAAGCACTGACTGTACGGGGCGGAATTATCCGCCATCGCATAACCTTTCTTAAGGCTCTGGTCACCAGCCTGCTCATCGGTTGCGGGGCGTCAGTGGGACGGGAAGGCCCGGTTGTCCAGATCGGGGCATCTCTAGGCTCCTCCGCAGCAAGAATATTCCGCCTTGATCCGGGCATGCTTCCTGTCTGTGTGGCCTCGGGCGCAGCGGCTGGAATCTCGGCAACCTTCAATGCCCCGCTCACCGGAACCCTCTTTGCCATCGAAATACTGCTGCTGGACACCGAAATGTCCTATGTAAGCCACATAATAGTGGCCTCGGTTACTGCTTCCGCCCTCTCTAAATTTTTCTGGGGAGACTTCCCTACTTTCGATGCTCCCAAATTTGTTTTCAATAATTTCGAAGAATTGATAATCTTCTTTCTGTTGGGAGTCCTTGCCGGACTGGTATCAATCACTTTTACAAAAATGATCCAGATCAGCGAATTCACTTTTGACCATATTCCGATTCCGGCATGGATTAAACCCGGACTAGGCGGACTCATCCTCGGTGCAATGGCTCTCAAAATACCAGCTGTGCTGGGCGTAGGCTACGAAGCCGTGAACATGGGTTTGACCGGAGTGCTGCCTCTTGATCTTGCCCTGATTCTTCTCGGTGCAAAACTGGTTGCCACATCCCTTTGTATCGGCTCCGGCATGAGCGGTGGAATTTTCGCCCCTTCACTTGTATTGGGTGCTGCGCTAGGGGTCTCGGTAAGCTCCACCATCAATATGGTTTTCCCGGAACTGGCCCTGACCCACGGCCAATACGCTCTTGTGGGCATGGGCACCGTGGTGGCCGGAACCACCCTTGCTCCCATAACCGCAGTACTCACTGTTTTTGAACTAACTTATTCCTACAAGATAATTCTGCCCATGATGGTTGGGTGCATCACCAGTGCGTTGGTAGTCCGCATCCTCAAAGGATATTCCGTATATGAAGCCAAACTGCTGCGTCAGGGAGTAAATATTCTTCGTGGTCACGATGAATCCGTGATGGTCAATGTTGCACTGCAGGAAATTATGAATAAAGAATTTGACCATCTGCATACAACCGACAGCCTCGACAAAGCAGCAGATATGGTGCTTAACTCCGAATTTCCACATTTTCCGGTGCTGGATGAAGATGAAAAACTTGCTGGAATCCTGACCCTGCGCGACATGCGGGCTTTTCTTCAAAATAATCAGGATTTAAAAGGCGGTGCTGAAATTGTGAATACCCTGATGGTCCGCACTGTTGTTTCTCTTCCAGCGGATTCGAATCTCAAGGAAGCCATTATAAAATTTGAAAGGACCGGGGTTTCATTTATACCACTCGTCAATCCTGATAATACTGTGGAAGGGATAATTAAATCCAAAGACGCTATGAGAATTTTCCGCGATAAAAGATATAAAAATAAAATTCTGTCGTCCTCGCTCTAATCCTTTTCCTTGTCTTCCGACAAAGAGACATATTCCAAAACCAGAATCCGCCCTCTACGACTTCCTTCTTTGTAATAAAACCCGGCAATAAAATTATATCCATGGTGGCAAAGCGGATCTGGTCCACATGATCCGGCGATTTTCTCAAAACCTGAACTAAGATAAGTAAAAAAATCACTTCCGCTATGATCACTCCCAACAGCCGAAGGTACCATACGCAAACCAAAAATGTCGGCCGCCCGACCGGCCAGACGTTTGCTAAGCTGTTTTCCAGAACTATCCAGAACGTAAATGGATACAATATTTGCATTCTTTTTTAACAAATCTTCAAAAATACGACTCATTTCACCGTCTTCTTCCTGCTGCAAACGATTCATGGTACTTTTCAACAACATATGAAAATTTCTAAAAATTTCACGGGCATACTCACCCTTTTTTTGGCTATCCGACCTTACAGACGGACTAATCCGGCTGACCTTATCGCTGAATGAATCTTCATTCCCCTCATCATCAGCACTGTCGGAATAGAAAAAGCCCTGTTGCAGATAAAAACCGCTTTGCATAAGGGCAGCAGCCTCAGCTTCGGACTCTACGCCCTTAGCCACGGGCATCACGCCGCAGTGGGAGAACATTTCCCAAGCTGAAGCAACTTTCCTTTTGATCCTACCCGACTTTTCAATTCCTTCATAAAAACGGCGGTCAAACTTAACGAAATCCGGCTTGATTATATGCAACCGGTCCATGCAATCCACCGAAGGAATAACATTATCAACCGACAGCCTGTACCCTTTCTCCTGCACAGAACGAATCATTCCCAATGGAGGTGATTCCTTGAGCTGCGCGTCATCCATTTCAAAAGCAAGCATACGCGGTGAATACTTAAATGGCTCTGCCTGGATATGGGGACTGCGGTCTTTCCCCTCTTCATGGCTGTATACATTGCAGTTGATATTCATAAAAAGCAGTATATCCCGATATTTTTCGTACAACGGCTTGTACGCTTCAAATCCTTTGTTCAAACACACCTGCTCAATTTTCAACTGTGCCTGAATGGGTAGGGAGGAGTTAAATAGACAAGCGGGCGATGCCACTGTTTCACCATTTTCATCAACACCACGAGCAAAGGCCTCAAAACCGATAACACTTCGTGATAAAAGAGAAACTACAGGCTGAAAATATATAACCAGAGTATCTTCGCTCACCACCTTGCTGATGGCTGTAATGCAACTTTTAATATTGTTTTCCACGCTATACTCCTCACAATTTAGCTAGAGTGTAGCATGGTTACAAAACAGTTCACACTTTTTTTGCAGCAAAAAAAAGGCTTCCCCAACGGAGAAGCCTTTGAATTTTCGAGTTAACTTTAGTCTTAACAAATACGGGGCAATTGCTCACCTTCCAGCATATTGAGCAGCCTTTTGCCACCAAGGGGGGTAACAAGAATAACCTTACCGGGATTGGCTTCAGTAATGGTTCCGACCTGACATGCATCCTTGCCTAATTCATCAGCACGCATGATCTCAAGTGCCTGCTCCGCATATTCCTGCGGCAGGATGCACAAAAACTTACCCTCATTGGCAAGATAGAGCGGATCGAGTCCGAGGAAAGAACACCCACCGGCAACTTCGGGAAGTACCGGAATTGCTGATTCTTCCAATTCGCAGCAGACATTTGAAGAAACGGTAATCTCGTTCAAAGTCGTTGCCAGTCCGCCTCTTGTGGGGTCACGCAGCACGTGGACATCAGGGATTTCCTGTACCAGTTTGACCAACAGATGGTTCAGGGCAGCACTGTCGCTCTGAACATTGGATTCAAGGGAAAGCCCTTCGCGAGTTCCAAGAATGGTCAAACCGTGATCTCCCATGGTTCCGCTGACCAATACAGCATCACCTACCGCAGCACGGTCGCCGCTAGGCGCAGGGTCGGCAATGATCTCGCCTACTCCGGTAGTGTTGATAAAAATCTTATCAACCATGCCCTTGGGTACGACCTTTGTATCACCGGTAACAATATTTACCCCGGCGTGCCTGCAAGCCTCGCCCATTGATTTAACGATCTTCTCCAGATCGTCCATGGGCAAACCTTCTTCAATAATATACGCACAGGTCAGGTAGCGAGGAATTGCACCGAGCATAGCCACATCGTTCACAGTACCGTGAACAGCAAGTGAACCGATATCACCGCCGGGGAAAAAGATAGGATCAACAGTGAAACTGTCCGTGCTCATGGATATCTGCCCTTTCAGGTTCAAGGTGGCAGCATCATTGAGCCTATCAAGTTCATCGTTTGCAAAATGCTTGAGGAAAAGTTCGGAAATAAGCCTCTGGGAAGCCTTTCCACCAGAGCCGTAATCGAGCAAAACTTTATCTGAGGACATATTAATCTACTTTGTATTTGAAGTAAGCGGCACAGCTACCTTCAGTTGAAACCATACAGGGGCCTACCGGCTTAGCGGGAGTACAAGCTTTCCCGAACAGGGGACACTGCTCAGGTGACATTTTGCCCTTAAGAACTTCACCGCATTTACAGCCCGGGAGTGATGGACATTCGCCGATGTTGAGATCAAAAGCTTTCTTGGCGTCATACTTTTCAAACTCATCCCGGAACTCAAGACCACTTCCAGGGATCATCCCGATACCACGCCAGAGGGCATCTGACTCCTCAAAGACCTGGTACATTACTTCCACAGCCTTGGGGTTACCGTCCTCGGAAACACCGCGCACATACTGATTCTGAATAACCGGATGCTCATCTTTGGAAGAACGGACCATCATCAGCAGGGCCTGTAAAATATCCACAGGATCGAATCCCGTCACCACTGATGGTTTACCGTATTTTTCACCTATAAAATCATACGGATGAACTCCGATCACAGTCGACACATGACCGGGTAGGATAAACCCGTCAATGCGTGTATCAGGATCGGAAATAAGAACATCAAGTGCGGGCGGAACCAGTTTGTGAAAGGAAAGCACCTTGAAATTTTCAAGTCCCTGCTGCTGGGCCATGAGTACTGTGGCCGCAATAGTCGGGGCCGTAGTTTCAAACCCCACTCCCAGAAAAACAACCGTGCTGTCCGGGTTATTGCGCGCAAGATCCAAAGCATCAAAAGGAGAATAAATAATCTCCACCCGTGCGCCGTCCGCCTGCGCGTTCTTCAGACAGTGGCCCTTGTCACCGGGCACCTTGATCAGGTCGCCAAAGGTCGCCACGATGACCTCATCCTTACCTGCAAGGTCCAAAAAAGCGTTTACCTCGGATTCATGGGTTACACATACCGGACAGCCGGGACCGCTGAGGTGGATGACCTCTTTCGGCAGGACCGAATGAAGCCCGCTGCGAAATATGGAAACAGTATGAGTTCCACAGACCTCCATAAACCGTATTTCCCCATCCAGCTCATCCCGCAAACAAGCCAGAAGTTCTTTACACAGTCCAGGGTCATTAAATTTATCCAAAATCTCAAGCGACAAGGAGCACCCCCAAAGTTAACATTTCCATAAACAGACTATACTACCAACGCACAGATATAACTTTGTTATTCGTAAAGCTTTCGTTTTCATTATACCCATTCACGTTTAGTAACAAGTCCGTTACTGCGGATATTTTGGACCATAAAAAAAGGCTCCGCCAAAATGGTGGAACCTTATCATAATAACATGTACAGCACCTGTTTTTACTTCAGGCAGCGATTGATGACTTCATTAAATTCTTCTTTATCAATTGGTTTGGGCAGAAAATATGTCGCCCCAAGAGCTAGAAGGTTAGAAATGTCCGAAACACCAACCACAGCGGACATAATTACGATAGGCATATCCATGAACTGGGAATCCCCTCTCAGGGTCTGCACCAATTGGCGTCCGTCCATTTCGGGCATCATTATGTCAGTCACCAGCACATCAAAATCATTCTCTGCTTTCAAAGCTTCATAGGCATGTTTGCCATGAGGGCTGACAAAAGAGATATGACCCAGGTCATTAACAAACCTCGCGGCAAGTTTTTGAGAAATTTTATCATCTTCAGCAATCAATATTTTATACATGAACCCCTCTTCATTTTTATCGATTCTGTAATGCCTAAGCCAAACCCACAGCTTTTGTAAAGGATAATCAAAGACTAAAACTGCAATACCCTGCCTAACATTTAAAATCTATGGACCTGACCTTTCGAATATTGTAACGTACTAGAATAAGAACTTAAACATCTTAATCATAATTTTTTCAGGAGCCACCGTCATGGCAAAAACAGAAATCCTGCTCGAAACCGGCACCAATGAGCTTGAAATTCTTGAATTTTACATCGATCTTCCTAAATCTGAAGACGGGCCGGAGGAAAGATGTCATTTCGGGGTCAATGTTGCAAAAGTGATGCAGGTAATTGAAAGCCCGCAACTGGAACATCCAGAATCTGCCGAAAACCCATGTTTCATGGGTACTATTCCGCTGCGCAACCACATCCTGCCTGTTCTAGACCTCGCTGTCTGGCTCGGGATGGAGCGCAAAACGCAGAAGTATGACATTGTCATTGTTACTGAATTCAGTCAGACAGTCTCCGGTTTTCAGGTCAGCGGGGTAACGGAAATCCATCGTGTAGGCTGGGGGCAAGTCCTTTCGCCGGACAAATTTATGAGCAGTTTTGATGACAGCTGCATTGTAGGGATAGTTGAACGTGAGGACCGCTTCATCCAATTACTCGACCTTGAATCCATACTCGCCGATCTTGACCCCACTTTGGGAGGGGACTTTGATGCTCCCTCGGCAGTAGCTACCGAAGCATATAACGCTTTGGTTTGCGATGACTCTCCTACCATCCGTGCCATGCTGGAAAAAAGTCTTAGAAAAGCAAATTTCAGACATACAATTCTTCACAACGGAAAAGAGGCTCAGACAACCCTCATGAAGATTAAAGAAGCAGCCAAACAAGAAAACAGGCCTGTTAAAGATTATGTAGAAATCGTAATTTCAGACATTGAAATGCCGCTGATGGACGGATTCACCCTCGCCAAATGGATCAGGGATGACCCGGATCTCAAAGATCTGCCAATTATTCTCTATTCCTCTATCATCACTAAAGAACTCCGCCACAAAGGAGAATCAGTCGGTGCTGATGACCAGATTTCAAAACCTGACCTGCATCTGCTGCCGGAAAAAGCCATCAGATTGATTGAAAGCCGCAAAAATCATTAGCTCAACGAGATTTAACTAGTATAGAAATAACGGCCTGCACACTTTCGGCGGGCCGTTTTTACTTGCACGAATTTTAATGTGGCAATATCTTCCTTTTTCAGGATAGAATTTAATTTTAAAATATCCCCTTAACAGAGGAGAATTATATGGAAGATGTAAGAGTATACGGAGACGTGCACGGCTTGTCTGAAGAAGATTTTGAAGACATTAAGCTCGAATTGCCATTTGAAAAAATCGTCTACAAGGACAAAGTCCTCAATGTTGATTACGAAGGACATTATATCGAAATTGACGATTTTCTAGATGAAATGGTTAAGCGATTGCCGCCTGAAGGATGGGCCAAAGTTGATTTCATCGATCATGTGGACTGGAAGCTGACCCGCTACGAAATAGAAAACAACAAGATGACTTCACGTGATGTCAACGTAGACGCGGTCCTCGAACCGACAAAAAATGAAGCCGGGCAGAGATAAGAAGCCTTCGGCGACCCTGCCGGGGGCCTTAAACCCTTTTGCAAAAGGGTTTAAGAATCCAAAAACCTTTTATTGGGGCTTCGCCACTAAATTTTATGACAATTCGCCAATAGAAAAGCCCGTCTGTTTTTAACAGACGGGCTTTAAAATTTTGATATAATCAAATCTAATAATTAATGATTCGAACAGCAGTTGCTTTTGGTGCCATTTCTTCGTCTATGAGTTCGAAGACAACTTTCTCACCGACGTTCAGGGTTTTAAAACCATCCCGGAGAACTTCGGAAAAATGGACATAAATATCCCTTCCGGCCTCATCCTTGATAAAACCGAATCCCTTGATATCGTTGAACCAGCTGACAACCCCTTTTGAACTCATAAAAAAAACCTCATCAGTCTGACCAAGACTGAGATTTCAACAAAGATTATTTCATACGGAAAGTTATGCGCCCGCGAGTAAGGTCATAAGGCGAAAGCTCCACCTTAACCCGATCCCCCGGCAGAATCCGAATGTAATACTTGCGCATTTTTCCGGAAATATGTCCCAGAATTACATGCCCGTTTTCAAGCTCAACTTTAAACATCGCATTGGGCAATGCTTCCTGAACAATACCCTCTACTTCAATACCTTCTTCTTTAGCCATGGCACCCTCCGTCGCCAACAACTGCTATGAAAATAAAATGTCGTACTGCTGTTACACAGACTTTTTTACTGATTTCCCGGTATTAATGCAATAAGTAAAGAAAAAAACGGGGCAGCCCAATCTTAAATTTTATGACCGAGCCTGTCGATGGAATTTAGTATTTCTTCCACCAGAGTATTCAGTGAGCGGCGATTAACAGCACTGGAAGGGATACCATGGGGATAGGTGTTGCGCATAAGTTCGCGCTGCTCATCATCAAGTCTATCCCACTTATTGAGCACGAGAATGGTCGCCACATCATCAAGATTCATATCGGCAACAATATTATTCACCGCCTCAATCTGTTCCCCCACTTCAGGATGGGAAGAATCGCAGACATGAAGCAGAACATCAGCAGCTTCCAACTCTTCAAGGGTGGCGCGGAAAGCTTCTTTCAATTCCACGGGCAGTTGACGAATGAATCCAACAGTATCAGTCAGGATGAGCTCCTGCTCCCTTGGGAAACGAATACGCCGACTGGTGGGATCAAGAGTGGCGAAGAGTTTATCTTCAGCCAGAACTCCGCTGTTGGTCAGGGTATTGAGTAAGGTAGACTTGCCCGCATTGGTATAACCGACCAGCGACACAACCGGAACACCTGCCCGGGCACGCCGTTCGCGGGTGAATCCACGCTGGCGGCTGACCTTTTTCAGTTCCTTGCCCAACTTAGTGAGCTTATCCTTGATACGACGGCGATCAATCTCCAGCTTGGTCTCACCGGGACCGCGACCACCGATCCCACCCATAAGCCGGGACATGGCCCGGTTCTTACCCACAAGGCGGGGCATGGTGTACTTAAGCTGTGCCATTTCCACCTGTAATTTACCGGCGCGAGTGGTGGCATGCTGAGCAAAAATATCCAGAATAAGCTGCGTGCGGTCAATAATCTTGCGTTCGGTCAGCTTAGCAAGGTTGCGCATCTGGCCGGCAGAAAGTTCCTGATCAAAAAGGATCACTTCTGCATCCGCCTGCAAGGCAAGAACTTCCAGTTCAGCCAGCTTACCTTTACCCATGATAAATTTGGGATTGAGCTTGCGGATGCGCTGCACCAGACGCCCTTCAACCTTCAGTCCTGCGGTATCGGCAAGATCTTCCAGTTCATCAAGTGAGCGTTCCTGCACGGACTTGGGGTCCTGCGAAACACTGACCACAATGGCCCGCTCGCGTTTGTCCGTGGTATCGCGGGTACGGTCCGCACGGCGAAATTCATCTTCGAGGGCTTTAATCTGGGCAGGAAGATCCATGTCCGCACGGTCCCAGCGTACCGGAGCAAGCTGTTCGTACGGTTTTTCTCCGGAACCGGGAGGAAGTAGATAGGCAAACTGAACAAAATCAGGTTCCCCGTGCGGGTCGGAAGCAAGAACAGATACACTATCCAGACGCAGAAAAACCATATCCATGAGGTCTTCCTCAGACAGGTTTTCCCCGGAAATATGGGTGTGCAGAAGGCGTAAACCGCGTAACCGCCCTTCAGACTGACGCGATCTCGGCAACTCGGGAATATAAATTGATCCCGGATCACCGACCAGAATCATTTCAGCTTTACCTTGCCTGTTAATCAGCAGGCCTAGTTGGCGTCCGATTTCATGACTGAGAAAAGAAAGCTCGCGAGCCTGCTCATTAGTGAACCCGTTGGGGGCATTGTAACGGCGGTCCGCAAGACGGTTGATACGCTTCAACTCACTTGGTTTAAGGCCCTGAGTATTACCTTTGGCTTTAAGAGCTATAAGACTATCCCTCCGGGGGCTTAAACCCTTTTTGAAAAAAGGGTTTAAGAATCCCAAAAACTTTTATTAGACTTCGTCGCTGTCGAAAATAGAAATTTACCCTATTCAAGGATTCCAAAGGGGACTATCCCCTTTGGCCGCCGGAGACGAAATCACCTGACATAGGCGCGAAGCGCATCATAACATAAAACGGGATGCCATAAAAATGACATCCCGTTTTGAAATATTACGCGTCGTGATCTGCCAAATATTTGGCGATCATGGAATCGTATTCAGAGACAAGTGCAAAAGTTTCCGCGGCCAGATCTTTTCTGAGCGCGAGAGAAACCTTGCCATCATTCTTCTTCATGTCCTCAAGAATACGAGGGTAATGTACCGGACTGGGGACAACCAGAACGGAATGGAAATTTTTCGCTGAAGCACGCAGCATAGTAGGACCGCCGATGTCGATCTGCTCGACGGCGTTCCTCAAATCCTGCCCTTCGCTAACAGCCTTGGCAAAATTGTACAGGTTAACGCAAACCATATCGATTGTCTTGATACCGTGTTCATCAAGAGTCGACAGGTGTTCCGGATTATCCTTATCCGCAAGGATGCCGCCATGCACACTGGGGTGCAGGGTCTTTACACGGCCGCCCATGATTTCAGGGAAACCGGTAACATCACTTACAGACTTGACCTCAAGTCCGGCATCAAGAAGCATTTTCCTTGTGCCGCCGGTGCTGATGAGTTCCACACCGAAGCCAGCCAACTCAGCCGCAAATTCAGCAAGCCCGGATTTATCAGTAACACTGAGCACTCCACGCTTTACAGGCAACATATCCATAACACATCTCCAGATATTGGTTTTTGTGGAGTTGTGCCGGATTTATGCCGTAAAGGCAAGTTCCGGGCCGGACCTTTTTCTCGCCGGTAGCTGGTCCCCGTCCCTGAACTACACGAACAGGAACGGGACCAACCGGGAGGGGAGTCGGCTATATATAAAGGATCTGTGTGAGCTAAATCTGACTCAGCAGTTCCTTAGCCGCTTCGTTTGCGGGATCCTTTTCAAGGATCATTTCAAGCTGCTCAACAGCCTTATCCTTCTGCTCCATGCAGATGTGAAGTCCTGCAAGGGAGTAGCGAACTTCGTGCTTATCGGGATCAACTTCGAGGAACCTCTCGAGGAAAGGAATAGCTTCAGCCATTCTTTCAGCCTCGTGACCGATCCTGATGATGCCGAAAAGCGCAACCATGTTGCTGATGTTGATGTCGAGTGCCTGAGAAAAGTTTGCAAAGGCTTCGTCCTGACGGGAAGTTTCCATCTGGATCAGTCCCATACCGGCAAAGCTCTTATCGGTAGCTTCTACCTGATGTGCTTTTTCGTACAGAGACATGGCAGTATCATACTCGCCGCGCTGAACCGCGATGGTGGCAAGACCGATGTAAGGATCAGGATGCACACCATTGGATCCGGCAGCCTTCTTGTAGTAATCTTCAGCCTTATCCAGTTCGCCCATGAACAGATAACACTCACCGAGTTCCTTGTTAATTTCATAATCTAAATGACTCATAATTCCCCTCCGGAAATTTTATTTACCGCCGGACGATCCAAGGCGGCATTTTTTTCGACCTCTTAGGGTCTGCCTGACTTGATGCATACCGCGTGCCAAAACCAAACAAGACACTCCCTACATTATATAATAAACATGTTTTAATGCGCCTGATTTCCGACACAAAGACCAAACAGGCACTAAAAGCACAAATATAAACTAAGTATTTTAGCTAGTTACAATAACGGCACATCTTTTGCTAAATACGATTCACAAAGTAAATACCAATTCTTTCCGGACCACATGGGCACCGGGAAATTTTTGCAGGAGGATATACACATGAAAGGACTTTTCGGAAGCCACATAGAATTGACAGGCAAAGTACTCGACCTGAGACTCCAACGTCAAAACCTCGTCTCCTCCAATCTGGCTAACGTCAACACCCCCGGCTACAAGGAAAAACGCCTTGAGTTTGAAGATGACCTTCAAAAGGCAATGGGCCTTGACGCCAAAGGTAAGATGACCAGAACCAGTAAGATGCATATTCCCAACGCCTTTGACGCAGATAAATTTCAGGGTGACGTTCTCTCCAACTTCGAACCTAGAGTCATCCACGGAGAAAACCCGGTCGACATGGATAAAGAGATGGTCACCATGGCTAAGAACACTCTTTATTACAATGCCCTCTCTCAGGTTATAGGGAAAAGTTTTCAGGGCATGACTAAAATCATCCAGAGCGGAGCTAGATAATGAACTTCTTCACAGCACTTGATATCGGAGCTTCAGGCCTTAAAGCCCAAAGGGAGTATCTGAACGTTGTGTCCATGAACATGGCTAACTCCAGGACAACTCGGACAGCCGAAGGCGGACCATATCGCCGCAAAAGTGTTTCCATGGAGTCCAGCCCCGTACTCTCCCCTTTTGAAACCGCCATGGATCAGCAGCTCAACCAGCAGCTTCGAGGCGTAACCGTCAGAGGCGTAGTCTCCGACACCCGTCCATTCAAAGAAGTGTATGAGCCAAACCATCCTGACGCGAACTCAAAAGGAATCGTCAAATATCCGGACATTAACGTTGTCGAGGAAATGGTCAACATGATCACCATCAGCAGATCTTACGAAGCCAACGCGCAATCAGTGGACTCCGCCAAAAGGATGTTCAACCGCGCACTCAGAATAGGAATGGGCCAGTAAGCCCCGGCTGATTACAAACGACGGATTTCCGACACACGAAAAAGGAGCAAGACATGTCCATCAGAAACGTAGCAATGAATGCATACAGCAACGCCATACAGAATCAGCAAAAGTTCGATAAAAAGTTCGATAAGACCATGGACCTTCATAAGGCCGATCCGAACTCTTTTTCCGAAACCCTTACTGACTCCATCAAGGGCGTCAACGAGTTGCAAGGCCAGAAAAAAGCTATGATCGAGGAATTTGCTTCCGGAAAAAACCAAAACGTGCACGAACTGATGATCTCATTACAGAAAGCCAGTGTTGCCATGACCATGACCAGCACCGTCCGTACCAAGGTCATGACTGCCTATCAGGAAGTCATGAAAATGCCTTTCTAGATTTTACACAAAGCTCCTTTACCTGCCTTACTAATTATTGCTACCACGAATCCTCCACACCGGAGGCCTCGTGGTAGCTTTTATACACCACATCCTGATCAGACATTTTTTTGTCGCCCCTTCCTTTTTCACTTCAATCTACCTCAATAAAGACCCATAACGACTTGATATAAATAACTTTTCCATCAGTGGATCGCTACTTGCTAAAACAAATGAAAAATCGTCAGGAGTTTAAGTATGTCAAATTTCGCCACTGATTATCTGGGTAAGTTTCAAGGATTCTGGTCTGACCGCACAGTTTCACAGCGGATCATGATCGGCGGCCTTGCGGCCACAGTTGTCATCGCCTTCATCTTCATGGTCTTCTGGCTCAACCAGACCGAGTACAGAGTCCTCTACACCAAACTTTACTCTGAAGACGCATCTCGCGTTGTTTCCATTCTGCAATCTACCAAGGAACCCTACAAGATTGAGGATAACGGCTCCACAATCCTGGTTCCCGCAGATAAGGTTTATGACCTGCGTCTGAAAATTGCCGGTGAAGGCGCACTTCACGGACAGGGAATCGGTTATGAAATTTTCGATGAGGTCCAGATCGGACAAACAGACTTCATCCAGCGCATCAACTATCAGCGCGCTCTGCAAGGTGAACTTGCAAGAACCATCAGTGAATTTCCGCAAGTTGAACGGGCCAGAGTCCATCTGGTACTGCCTGCCAAATCCCTTTTTATTGAAGAACAGATTGAACCTTCCGCTTCCGTAGTGCTCAAGCTCAAGGAAGGGGAAAAGCTCGCCGACAAGCAGATTAAGGGTGTTCTTAACCTCGTAGTCATGTCTGTTGAGGGTTTAAAGCCTGCGCATGTGACCATTACCGACATGCGCGGACAGGTTCTCTACCAGCCCGAAGATGACGGCGGATTGGGACTAAACATCACTAACAGCCAGCTTGAATACAAATCCGGCCTTGAATCAAATATTGAACAGCGCATCCAGCGTCTGCTCATGCCCATCGTCGGCCCAGACAAAGTTATTGCTAAAGTTAACGCAGACCTCGATTTCAGACAGCGCACCATCAAGACAGAAGCATACGACCCTGACGGTCAGGTGGCACGCTCCGAACAGACCAGTGAAGAAACAACCCGCGGTACCGCCAATGTTGACGGCGGCGTACCCGAAGCAAACTTTCGCGGTGACGGTTTTACCGGGACAGCCACTACTCAGGACTCCACCCGTGAAACTCGCACCACCAACTATGAAATCAATAAAGAAGAGCAGCAGATCATCGTTCCTGTAGGCGAGCTCAAACGCCTCAGCGTAGCGGTTATCGTAGACGGAACCTACACTAAAGACCCTGACACCGGCGAAATGACGTATGTACCCCGCTCTGAAGAAGAAATGCAGCGCATCCGGGAACTGGTAAGCTCCGCAGTAGGTTATGACGAAGTACGCGGTGACATCGTTGAAGTTTCCAATATGTCCTTCGGCATGCAGGATCTGTTCGGCGACGAAGGCCTCATGCGCACCATGCTTGAATACGCACAGCGCCTCGGTAAGCCTTTCCTCAACGGCCTCCTGATCTTCCTCTTCCTGATTCTGGTTGTACGCCCGGTAATCATGGCTCTGATCAAACCCCGTGTTACTGAAGATGAAATTGACGAAGTTGCAGGACTGCCCGAAGCAGGTGAAAGACTCGCAATTGATGACAGCGACCTTGACGAAGAGGCTCTTGATACGGCACGTAGACTGGAGAACGCCAAGGCTCAGGCTCTGCAACTCTCGGAAAAGAACATGGATCAGGCTGTGCAGGTGCTAAAGAGCTGGCTGAAGCAGCAGGAGGCAGCTTAAATTGTCAACGCCGTTCACCGGTAACCAAAAAACAGCAATCGTACTTCTTGCCCTCGGGGACAAGTTTACCGCTGAATCCTTCAAACGCATGAATCGTCAAGAAATTGCCGAAGTCTCAAAAGCCATGCTGGAGATGGATTCAGTCCCCAAAGAACAGGTTTTGGAAGTTCTCAAAGAGTTTAATGAAACTCTGGCATACGGAGCTGAACTTCTCATGGGTGGAGCTGATCAGGTCAAAAGACTTCTCAGCAAATCCCTTGACGAAGAAACTGCAAAATACATTCTGGATAAGCTCGACCTTGAAAGCGGACCTGCTCCGTTTCAGGAACTCCAGAATGTCAGCCCCAAAATTCTGGCCCAGATTCTCAGGAACGAGCACCCGCAGACACTGGCCCTCATCATCGGCCACCTGCATCCCGATCAGGCAGCGGATCTTATATCCAACCTGCCCGGCGGAGTAAGAGCCGAAGTTCTGATGAGATTGGCCAAGCTGGAAGCGGTTGCAGAAGAAATGCTCATGGAAGTGGATCGGGTGCTGCAAAGCCAGCTGATCGCCATGGGCGGCAAGGAAGGAAAAAAAGTGGGCGGCATTCCCGCAGTAGCGGAAATCCTCAACGCCGTAGACCGCTCAACAGAAGAGGAAGTTCTTTCAGAAATCGAGGAAGAATCCACCCAGATGGCAGAAGAAATCAGGAACCTCATGTTCGTTTTCGAAGACATCAAGGGACTGGACGACCGCGCGATCCGCGAACTGCTCAAGGAAGTTTCCAACGAAGAGCTCACCACCGCACTCAAGGGTGCATCTGACGATTTACAAGAGCTTTTCTTCAAGAACATGTCCGAGCGTGCTTCCAACATGATCCGCGAAGATCTCGAAATCATGGGACCTGTGAAGCTTTCCGATGTGGAAGGTGCACAGCAGAATATCGTAAAGAACATCCGTCGCCTCGAAGACGAGGGCCGGATCATGATCAGCAGAGGTTCAGGAGATGTCTTTGTCTAAGACTGAAGACAATAAGTTCTACACCGGTAGGGTTATCATGGGTCTTGATTCCAATAACAACGCTCAGGAGATGACTATACAGGAAATGGAAGGCAAGAAAAAGCCGACCTGGAACGAAGACACTGACCGCGAATATTATGAGCGAGTCAAGGCAAAAGCCCAGAATATGGCCAAGGACATCATTGCCAAAGCCATGACGGAAGCAGAAGCCATCAAGGCCAATGCGCAAGCGGAAGGTTACGCTGCCGGACAGGCTCAAGCCGCTCAGGAAGCTGAACAACACATGATAGGCTTCAGCCAGAACGTCGGCCAGACCTTGCAGGCAATTCAAAACCAGACTCATAATGTGATGATGGCCCAATCAGCCGATGCAATCTCACTGGTCTTTATGGTCGTAGAAAAGACTCTGGCCGTGGAAATGGAGAGCCGCAGACAGGAAATCCTTGCAGCCTTGCTTGATGATGCCCTGAACCGCATCGACTCCATGACTCAGCTGGTCATCAAGGTTTCTCCTGCTGACAGCGACATTATAGGTCCCCTGCTTGGACAGGCTCAAGTCGAACATCCCGACCTCGCCAAATGGAGAGTCAAAGCCGATCCAGCCATTGACAACGGAGGCATCATCGTGGAAGCCACCGATGCCATGATCGAGAACACCGTCACTTCCCGCTGGGAAGGCGTACAGGAAATTCTCGGACAGCTGACACCAGGAACAGGAGAATAACCATGGCCGACATGAAAGGGTGTACACAACTCCTTTCCGCACTGGACCCCTGCCGCAGCTATGGGCGGGTCAGCAAAGTAGTCGGCCTGATTGCCGAAGGAAAAGGCATCAAAGCCCCCTTGGGTTCCGTCTGTCAACTCATCCCCGAAGACGCTGAATCACCAATCGCCGCTGAAGTCGTAGGATTCAGGGATGGAGCTTGCTTATTCATGCCTTACGGGGAAATGCACGGCATCAGCCCCGGCAGCCTGATTGAAAACTCCAAAACCCCACCCAAAGTCCCCGTCGGCATGAGCCTGCTAGGACGTGCTGTTGATGCATTCGGAGAACCCATTGACGGCAAAGGCCCGATCATTCCCGAAGCATACAATGCCCTGCACCGCGATCCGCCCAACCCGCTTGAACGTCCGCGCATCAACGAACCACTTGATGTTGGAGTTAAAGCCATTAACGGATTACTAACACTGGGCAAAGGTCAGCGTATGGGTATCATGGCCGGATCAGGGGTCGGAAAATCGACACTGCTATCCATGATGGCCCGTTACACTGTTGCCGACATCAACGTTATCGCCTTGGTCGGGGAGCGTGGTCGTGAGGTTGTTGAATTCATAGAACGCGATCTCGGTCCCGAAGGACTGGCCCGTTCCGTGCTGGTCATCGCCACCTCTGACAAAAGCCCGCTTATCCGTATGCGTGCGGCTCACACAGCCACCGCCATAGCCGAATATTTTCGTGACCTGAATAAAGACGTCCTCTTAATGATGGATTCAGTGACCCGTTTTGCCATGGCCGGACGTGAAGTAGGCCTCGCCGCGGGCGAACCGCCGACCCGTGGAGGGTACACCCCTTCAGTGTTCGCGCAGTTACCCAAACTGCTGGAGCGCGCAGGAAAAAATAAGCACGGTTCCATCACCGGAGTCTACACCGTACTTGTTGACGGTGACGACTTCACTGAACCCATTGCCGATGCCGTACGGTCAATTCTTGACGGGCACATTGTGCTCACCCGCGACCTTGCCGATCAGGGACACTACCCCTGCATAGATGTACTCAAGAGCGTCAGTCGTGTTCGCGGAGATATTGTACAGGGTGAGATTGTTGCCGCCGGACGCAAGGTCCTAGGCCAGTTGGCAACTTTCCGAAAGGTTGAAGACATGGTCAACATCGGAGCCTACCAAAAAGGCGCCAACCCGGAAATTGATACAGCCATACAAATGGTCCCGGCCATCAATGAATTCCTGCAACAGCTCATTGATGACAAACAGACTATTGAAGAAAGTTTTGCCAAATTAATGGAACTTGCCGCAGCAAGTTAACCCGTGATTTCTTTATGGATTGTTTCTGCCTTTACTGCTAATTTCTAAGCGACATTCAGTACCGTTAAATTCAAAAGCAGCAACATCTACAAATGAAGGCATTCATAAAAACAACTTTCGTCACTATTACTGCCCTGACAATAATCTTGTCAGCAGTCTTTTCTATTGCCACCCCCCTGACCATAACCCACTCCTCAAGCATGGCCCCGCTAGCATTTATCAACAATGACGGTAAACCGGACGGCGTCTTAATTGATCTCTGGAACGAATGGGCTAGGCAGGCCGGAGTCGAAGTAGTATTCAAACTTCAAACCTGGAAAGCTGCTGTAGAGGATACCGCCAACAGCAATGCGAATATCAACGCAGGCATGTTTTACTCAAGACAACGTGCAGAAAGGATGCTCTACGCAGATTACATTCTCCACCTCAAAGGAGGACTTTTTGCTATTCGGGATATTCATGAAAAGACGATATTAAATGGTGATGAAAGCTGCGGTGTAATCAAAGGAGGATACTCAAAAATTTTCATGGAAGAGCAACATCCATATACTCCGCTCATGCTCTTCAACTCTGCACAGGAAATGTTCGACGCTGCTGCGGGAGGTCGTCTAAAGATATTTGTGGCAGATCATCCCGTTGCAGTAAATCAGATGAACAAACTGGGAATTTCGGACTCATTCAAATATGTTCAGGATCTATACACTCGAGAGCTTTACCCCACGGTAAGCAAAAACAATCCTGAACTTATAAAAAAGATTAACCTGAATATGGCTGCAATTCCTCCAAAAAGGAAATGGGCCATCATACATAAATGGCTTAACCCTACCACCGCAAATCAAAATCATTACAAGGCCATATCCATAATCACAGCCCTTGTTCTCATACTTATGTCATATCTGTATCGAAACGAAATCAAGACAGCTTTGATAGCCATCAAAGACAAACTATCCGGTCCATCCTAATCAGCAATAGCGCCAGACCAGTCTATTAAAAGGGCTGTCACATCATCATCGAAGACAGGGCGGAATCCAGTCTTCTCTTCAAGAATGTCCTCAATTGAATCCAGATGCAAAGAATTACTGAACATCAAGTCTTCAGCTATCTCAACAAAAGGCTCAAGACTAAAAAAATCATCATTCATGCGCCACTCGTAACATCCGTCAGTGAACAAAAATAAACGCAATGACGACGAAAACCGGCATTCAGAAAGCACACTGTCAACCGGGAAAAAGCCCAAAGGCGGCACTTCCGCCACCAGAGGATCACTCATTTTCCCATCCAGCATAACCAAAGCCGGACAATGTCCAGCACTCATGTACTTAATCATGCCCTGATTGAAATCAATGTCAGCGGCAAACAAGGTTACAAAGTAGCTATCTTTGCCTATGAGATCGAGGAGATGCTCGTTAATCTGGCTGAGGCTGTCTGCAAGATCATTATGATTGGCTCCGTCGGCTTTAAAAAGCGTACGCACAATAGCCATGATAAACGCAGCCTGCGGTCCATGCCCTGAAACATCAGCCATGATTACCCTGACGACTCCATCCTCCAGACCAAATATATCGTAATAGTCTCCACTGGCCCTACCGGACGGACGGTACATGCTTTTAATTTCAAGTCCTTCAATAACCGGAATGACAGTAGGCAATAATTTATCCTGAAGCCGCGCTACAAGCTTAACTTCATCATCAATTATATCGTAAGCACGTTGCAGGCTGGAATTAGCCTCCTGCAACTGCCGGGTAAGCATTACCTGCCTGATGGCGACCCCTACCCGTGCTTTCAGCTCTACAACATGGAAGGGTTTTGTCAGATAATCGTTGGCCCCGCTATTAAGGGCGCGAGCTTTAATCTCCTGTTCATCCTGTCCGGTAAGAACAATGATTATAACCTCTTGATCATTAATGACATTGCGAATTTTCTCGATAACATCAAAGCCATCCATCCCGGGCATGAGCAAATCAAGTAGGATTACGCTGGGCCTAACCTTCATATATTGGGTAATACACTCAACTCCATCGGAGGCAGTTTCAACATCATAATTGCCTTCAAGCACACGGGTTAAAAAATTCCTCATGGTAGCAGAATCATCTACTACCAAAATTTTAGGAACTGCATCACCCGACTTAACATCAAGGTCACTTTCACTCACCTGAAACCTCCGGAAACAGAAACAATGCTGTAGACTAAGCAAGCCAACGCAAAACATTAAAACTCCATAGCGGAGCTATTTTTTATTTTCGTTCAAAGCGTACCACAACTCAAACTGATTATGTAGTATAAACAAGGTCATAATTAAGAATCTTCTATCCCGGAACTTCCCGAATGAAGATCTGAGCATACTCCCCAGCAAGAATCAGCAACACAAGAAGACTCACGCCTCAGCAACTTAGTCAAATATGCCAATCCACATGCGTTGACAGATTTCCCCTCAGCAGCGAGGCATTCAATAGACTCACTTATAAAATCAAGGGCGGCAGAAACATTGTTAATTTCTACCACAACATCCTCAAAACGCTTATCCATACATTCTCCTTTGATACAAAATGATTGTCAGGAACCACTGCTACAAACGAAGAATTATATACAATGTCGCATTTTGTCTATACAAATATGACTTTTTTCCAATAGAATCGCCTATTTGCATTGCTAATTCCATTTTTATATTTTAAAAAGTTTTATCTGATAAAATTATAAAAACAAAACTGAACAAATAAAGAGAAACACCAGAATAAATAAAAACAAACCCCAAACAACAAACCACCAAAAGCATTAAATTAAATGTAAAACCGATTAACAATATAAACACAAGCAAGCAAACAATGTTACTTATAGACAAGATCAACCGCGGACCTAAACACTGTATCTTTGACTAATATCAAAATAACATAATGCAATTCTCTTTTATTGTGGTTAAAAAAAAGAGGACCTATCATTCATACAAAAAGCCGAGGCATATTTTATTATGCCTCGGCTTTCGATATAATATATTTTTGAACAAAAATTAAAAATAAAACTGACTATGACTCAACACATCCAAGCCCCAGTTAAATAGACACCGTATCAAAATATAATTTGGAAAGGTCAAACATAAGGGCTTTCCCGACCAGCGCAGGATCATTTCCACTGAGTATCTTTAAAATCTCACCACTTTGAATCCCAACAGCAGTCAAAATTGCAGGAACAGGAGTTCCTAATTCTTCTTCAAGTCCGTTGTCAGAACCGAAAAAGTCAGCAGGTGAATTGTTGCCCGGATAAACAGTGGAGACAACCCCGGCCCATCCGGCCACGGAAGCTGTGACCATCGGGATACCAAGCTTTGCAGCAGCATCCTTGAGCTTTGTCCTGTACGTGAGCCCTCCCAGACAATCCGCCACAAGATCCGCTCCTTTTATAAAGGACTCAAAATCGTCTTCGATAAAATCGGACCGCACGTCCAGAAAAACCGCCGGGTTCACTTCCCTTATCATTTCAAATGCAGCTTCACTCTTTTTGCTGTATAAAGAATTCTCGACCGCAAATCTCTGCCTGTTCAGGTTGGAAGGCTCAAAACAATCGCCATCACAAGCCGTAATATGACCGACTCCGGCCCGAGCCAGAGACTCAAGGAGATTCCCACCAAGTCCGCCGATGCCAACCATGGCTACTTTTGAAAAAAACAATCTACGCTGCTCATCAGCAGAAAAGGAGCTTAAATTACGGATATAACGTTCTGGAACTGCTCCATGGGAGAAAACAGCCCGTTCAACACAATTCAAATCAAGTGCCAATTCACGTGAAATTTCGCGGACAACAGCATGTGGAGTAATCCGAACCTTTTCACCGGACGCATAACACTTCTCCTCAAACTGTCCACTGAGCATCTCAGAAACCCTAATGTCTATCTTCATAATTCCCCCCGTAGATACACAAAGAATACCGTCCATATCAGGGCAAGTCAAAATTATCAAAGCAACCGAGCTGAAATGATGACAGATTGTTAAAGCTTTGATACTGCTTAGCCCATGCAAAAAATGATTAAAAATTTATCACATATTGCCCGTGAAGCCGGAGCAGCTATAATGTCTGTCCGCAGCAACGGATTCGACGTGGTAAACAAGGATGACAAATCCCCGGTCACAGAAGCTGACATTGCTTCAAATAAAGTCATATTTAAATATCTGACCGACCTTTATCCTGAAATCCCGATTCTATCTGAAGAAGGCACAAAAATTCCGTTTGAAAAAAGAAAACAATGGCAGGAATTCTTCCTTGTAGATCCTTTGGACGGGACCAAGGAGTTTATTAAGGATAATGGAGAATTTTGTGTCTGCATAGCCCTGATGCGTGAAAACCGTCCGGTTCTGGGAGTTGTCTATGCCCCCACGCAGGACACACTATACACCGGAAGCAGAGAAACAGGGGCGCAGGTCAGTAGAAACAACGAAGAACCTGTATCCATTTCCACCAATCCCCCGGCAAAAGATGAGGGACTGAACGTGGTCGGCAGCAGGTCACACCCCTCTCCTGATCTGGAAAGTTACCTGAGAAATTTAAAAGTGGAAAAAATGACCCCGGCTGGAAGTGCCATAAAATTCTGCCTTGTTGCAGAAGGAAAGGCGCACCTTTATCCCCGTTTCAACCCCACAATGGAATGGGATACCGCAGCAGGACAGGCAATTGTAGAAGCAGCCGGAGGTTCCATGCTCGGAATTGATGGAAAAGAATTTCCCTACAACAAAGAAAATCTGAGAAATGCCGGCTTCATTGTAAAAGCCTAACCAAGGAAAAAACATGAGATATATAATCCTGACCGGACTGCTCCTTTTGGCCGGCTGCACATCATGGCACAATCCCAGTTTAGACCTGTCAGCAAACAGAAGTGAACGATTCAAGGCAGATCGGACTGAATGCAGGGCAAGGGCGCAAAAAGCTACCAATTCAGCTCCGGACAATGACCTGCCCCAGAGGACTTACACACAAGATCAGGACCTCTACACCAAGGAAGTTAAAGTCTTTCAGAGATGTATGAATGGCAAGGGCTGGATTAAAAAATAAGAACAGCCGAGCTGTTTAATATAAAATTTAAGCCCGCCTTTCTTCAAAGACGGGCTTAAATTTTAGTTACTTAATTTGAAATAATCTTCCTTTGTTCCCCGAAAGGAGACCTTGCCCTCCGTAATTTCAAGGACATGCGATACGGACGGGATCAATTCTTCGCGGTGATGGGTTACGTAAACCATAGCCACCCCGGCCTTGGCGAGCAGCTCCAATAACTGGTAAATCTCCCTGCGCGACTCCTCATCCACTCCGGCCAGCGGTTCATCAAGAAGCAACACATCCGGCCCTGAAATAAGTGCCCGAGCTATAAAAGCCTTGCGCAATTGGCCGTACGAAACTTGCTCCATGGGTCTCTCTGCCAGATCCTCAATACCGAAAAAGCGTAACCACTCCCATGTCTTCTCACGCATTTCATCTGAAAGTTCATCCAGAATACCAGCGGAAGCAAAAAAACCGGAAATAACCAGATCAAAAATCGGAATAGGTTTACCGACAGCTTCACCAAATGAGGCCTGCATGGAAGCGGAAACCATACCCATCCGCCCGCGCGCGGTCCGCAAGTTATCCGCCTTTTCGGGCAACCTTTCCATTTCATCTTCAGCAGCATAAGCTGCGGCATCGCCATAGAGCAAACGCAAAAGAGTTGACTTACCGGCCCCGTTACGTCCGAGCACAGCCCAACTCTCACCACCGGTCATTTCCCAATCGATGTTGTTCAACACAGTTTTGCCAAGAAAAACGACACTTGAATCGGAAAGCTTGAACAGAGTCCTGCCCGGTTCAATGCTGTTCACTTCCGGTAGTGTCCGTTTAAATTTTTGCTCTGCTGCACAAGAGACCTCCCGCCCTTGTCCGTCCTGACAATGATCGATCTTTCCATCACGAATATACAAGGTTTTATTCACGCAGGAAGGCAATTCCTCTTTGCGGTGAGCGGAACAGACAATGGTGGTTCCGTTGGCAGCGGCAATATCAATGGCCCGAATCAGCTGTTCGCGGGATTGTTGATCAATACCTTCAAGAAATTCGTCCAGAATGAGGATTTCAGGTTCAGCCATCAGGGCGCGGGCGATGAGAATCTTACGTCCCTCCCCACGAGACATTTTGACCATGCTGCGTTTAGCAAGATCGAGCATGCCCAGCGAATCCATAAAATCGCGAACCCGCACATACTCCTCATCGTCTGCCAGGCGATACAGGAACGGAGTGTTATCCTTTCCAGCTAAGACCACCTCTTCCCCGGTTACGTCCCAGGCCAATTTTTCAAAAATATCCTGATGCTCAGGTGAAATCATGCGGTATCGCTCAAGCGGCTCCAACGGGCTATTGACCATTTTGCCCTCAACATCAAATTCACGAGTAGTCTCGTCGTCCGGCCAGACCTCTCCCGCCAGAATCATCATCAGGGTAGTTTTCCCTGCCCCATTGGGACCCAGCACAGCCCAATGCTCACCGGAATGGATATCCCACTCGATATCCTGCAACACAGGACCACGGTCCAGTGTAAGTGAAAGATCCTTCATGGAAACCAATTTACCGCTCATGACAACCCCGCTTCGCATTATACTTAAGCTTTTAAAATATAAACTAATATTTATGATCAGGGCTAAACTTCTACTACTTAAAAAAAGCAAGTGCAAGTTGTCCTCCGAATAAAGAATAGAAAGCAAGGACAGGTGGTTGATATATTTCCAGATTGTTTTTATATATAAATAAAAATATTACTCAATACAGGCAGGGAACCGCATGAACAAACCTTCCGGCCGACTCATATTTCTACTTATAAGTGCAGTCTTTCTCCTGTTCTGCCCGCTGCTGTTAAATGCTGCGGATTTCAAAATTCCCGAATTCCTAGGAAGAGCCAACAATCCTTACATTCTGCCGGACGCAAGCGGGCCGGGATTTTTCCAATGTGCTGCCATCGGGCTGGTCACCGGAATGCTCAGTGCGGTTATCGGAGCGGGCGGAGGTCTGCTGGTTGTCCCGGCACTTATGACTGCTGGGGTAAGCGGAATATACGCTGTGGGATCAGAGTTATTCAGGCTGTTTATTTTCAGCACCATCCAAAGCATACGCATGGGTATCAATCGGCGCATCAAGTACATACTGGCACTAATCATGACCGTAGGGACAGTGCTTGGCGGATTCGCGGGCTATGTACTATGTAAAACAATTTTTCTCGCTGACCCAGCTGGGCATGACATCTTCATTTCATCCATAATAGCCCTCTGGCTGATAGTATACTCATTCATAATAATTCCTGATTTTCGTGAAGCTGCCAGCAAATACGCCCTTGAAATGCTACGTAAAGAGCAAGATGAGAACAAAGAACAGGAATCAATAAACACTCAACCGGAAGAACCTGCCAAACAGGAAAAAAGTGAAGAAAAGAAACCGGGCGCAAAAGCTGAAGCCGGGACAGAAGAACAAACCAAAAAAGAAAAAGAACCGGAGCCGGAGCCGGAACCAGAGCCGCAATTTGAGGATGAACTATACCCGGACGAAGAGCCTTGGGAAATTGCCCGCAGCATGCGCAGTATGAAGCTGCCGCCGTATATTAAATTTCCATCCACTATCAAAAATGAAGAAGACGAACTGGAACCTGCCGAAATGAAACGGGATGGGGAAGAACCTGATCTGGACAAAGAAAATGATCAGGACAAAATGGAAAGAATTCCCATCCTGCCAATTTTCTTCCTGACTATGATCGGCGGTTTCTTCATGGCCATGACCGGATCAGGCGGGGTAATCCTTACTTTTACGGTCATGACCAAGGGCTTCGGCTGTGTCGCCGCTCTTGTAGCCGGAACAGATTTGGCAAGACTGGCCCTTTCTACAAGTGGCTTAAGCATGTCCACATACGGCTTAAACGGATTCATCAATATTTACTGCATCAGCGGGCTGGTATTCGGTACCATCAGCGGATTACATCTGGGCAGCAAAGCCCTAAAAAACATCCTGCCTTACCGGGTAAAAGGACTGGTTGTCCTGCTGGTAGTCTCAGTTATCATCAACCGTCTACTGGCTATCCCAGCCTTGCTGCGCAAAGCCGGAGCCGCAATTGATCCGGGACTGGTCTCCACATTTGATTCCAGCGGATCTTACATCCTGCTCATCGGAGCAGGTATTTTCGGGGGCTGGATGCTCTTCGCCTTTCTCTGTGGGATATATAAATCACTGCAACCGGTTGAAGAAAAAGGAGCAGACAAATGACCTACTCCTCTAAAACCCTCACCGTTGCGGCAATACTTTTTATCTCCAGCATGCTCATGGTAGGAGCAATGCACCTGCCTTTATTCAACGGGGATGACGGCTTTGAAGCAATGGAGTCCACCTTTAATTCCCTGCGCAAAGGCGTAAAACCCCCTTTCCAAAAAATTGAAGCTGAAAACAAAGAATACCTCGGCAAAAATATCAACATCACGCTGGTCTTCCGAAATAATGACGAAGCCCGCATTGCCACATTAATGTTTTTACGCAACAAGCTGACGGTGACCCCCAAAGGACGCAAGGTCAACATTCAAGGCGATCTCGGATACACCCTAAAATTTTTCATGAACGACATCCATCTGCTCTACATGAACAGATTTCAGACCTTAGAGCGCAGATATTCCATGCCTGCAACTCAAGCCATGTACTATCTTAACAGGATGTTACAAAAAATGGCTGTGGCTGTGGGTTCACAAAAAATGGGTGCACAGGAAAAACTCATCAAAAAGATCCGCGAGAAGCTGCTCATCCCGGCCTACAACCTTCGCTCAGCCTTACCTGTCAGCGAGACTTCGGGATTCACTTATCTTTCTTTAGGAACGCTGGGGATACTTCTTTTTGCTATTCTCTGGGACATGTCCAACTTCCTTTTCTTCGGCACTCTGGCTTCGGACGACTTCATGAAAAGCGTGCGCATCAAGCTGGGCCGTGAATTATCTGATGCCCAGAAGAAAGCCATTGCCGCTAAGAAAAAAAGAATTGCTAAAGCCAAGGCACTGAAAAAGAAAAAGGGAGAACAAGGTAAAAAGATAAAAAGCACCAGAACCAACAAGGACGGGCTGAAGAAAAAAGCTAAGCCCAAAGCAAAACCGGACGATCCTGATACGCCCAAGAAAAAAGTAGTTAAAAAGAAAAAAGCAGCTCCTGAGGATGGTCCCCAGCCACGCAAAAAGAAAGCTCCCACCCCAGAAGGAGAAGCACAGGAACCAGCAGCAAAAAAAGATGCAACAGCCTCAGTTAAAAATACGAATGCTCAGCCCGATCAAAAAAAGAAACGTCCGGTCAAAAAAGACGCTAATGGCAAACCTGTTAAAAAATCCGCCAGCAGTAAAAAAGCAAAAGAGGCCACTTCACAAACCAATGGCAAAAAAGTAACTACTCAGCAGGGAATAAATAAAGCTGCGCCCAAACCCAAACCGGAAGCAGCTAAAAAAATGAAAAAGAAACCAGCTGCCCAGCCTGTAAAAAAGAAATCTGAGCAGACACCGCAAGCCGCCAAAAAAGAGATAAAACCAGATGAGCAATAGAAGCCCCAAAGATCCTGTCGCCTTCTTCCGTATCCTTGAATACGAATCAACGTTTCTGGATACGGCAGTAGCCATGACCTTGGAGGAGTGCAAATTAAAGATAGCACCCGGAACCAAAGTTCTGGTCAAGCCCAATCTGGTTTCATCCAAAAATCCGCTGGCCTGCACCCATCCCAACGTGACCCTCTCCCTGTGTCGTTATCTCAAGGATTGCGGAGCACAGATCACGGTTGCAGATTCTCCGGGCTACGGCAGTGCAGCGCAAGTCTCCAAAGCCATCGGTATGACTGCCGGGCTGAAAGAGCTGGGACTAAAGCCCAAAAGCCTTGGTCGCCCTGCTCCGCTTAAACTTTCGTTTGGAGAAACAATCGGCATATCCCGCGACGCTCTTGAATCGGACATGATCATCAGCGTACCCAAGCTGAAAGCCCACGGGCAGTTCGTGGTCACCGGGGCAGTAAAAAACCTTTTCGGCACGGTAGTCGGTTTCCGCAAGGCTTATGCCCACACTCGTTTTGGCGAGACACCGGGGCTAATGGAAAAAATGATCATCGAAGTGGTCAAATCCATGCCGCTGGCCTTCAATCTAATGGACGCCATCTACCCCATGCATGTAAGCGGCCCCATAAGCGGTAAACCTTACCCTATGAGTTTACTGGCAGGTTCCACCAACCCCTTTGCCCTTGATACCGCAATTTATATGCTGCTTGGCCTCAGTCCCAAAAGAATATTGCTCTGGCGGGAAAGCTCGCGCCAGCAGATTTTCGGCTACGACCCCGACCACATCAAATACGTAATCGAACCGCCGGATGACTTTGACACCACGGACTTCATCCTCCCGGAAAAACTGAATCCCATGGAATTTGAACCGGTCCGCTTTGTCAAAGGCCGTGTTAAAAGCCTTTTCAGCAGATTTAAATTTTGATGCGCTTCGCGCTTTTGGAAAAAGTTTCTCTGGACTCTTCAAAAACTTTTATTACGCTTCGCAGCCCGCGCTGACAGCTTGTACAAATTATTAGCAAAGTGATTTTCATACGATGACCGCAAACAATATTTTCCGCAGACTGCTCACCGTTACCGGACAAGTACAGGGAGTAGGTTTCAGGCCCTTTGTTTACAAAACCGCCCTCAAGCACAAGCTATCCGGAACGGTACTCAACAGCCCGGAAGGGGTACTTATAGAATTACAGGGAACAAAGGACGCACTGGACGGGTTCGATCAATCCTTCAAAGACGATCTACCCCGCTTAGCGCGCATAGTTTCACAAAAAAAGAAAGATATTGAAATGGTTGAGGGCGAAGAAAAATTCTGTATTCTGGCTTCCACCGCCGGGGAAGGACATTGCGTGCTGATCAGCCCTGACGTAGCAACCTGCCCTGATTGTTTCGAGGATATGAATGATCCTCAGAACCGCCGCTATGAATATCCATTCACCAACTGTACAAATTGCGGCCCGCGTTACACCATCACCAAATCCATTCCCTATGACCGCCCGGTCACATCCATGGCCTGTTTCCCTTTATGTAATGACTGCCGGAAAGAATATGAAGATCCGCTGGACCGCCGTTTTCATGCCCAGCCCAATGCTTGCGCCGAGTGCGGTCCCAAGGTCTGGCTGACCGATAATGAAGGTAGCGAGATTGCAGGACCGAAAACAGCCCTGCGTGAACTGGCAAAAATGCTGGCAGAAGGAAAGGTTGCCGGAGTAAAAGGGTTAGGCGGATTTCATCTGGTCTGCGATGCATCAAATGAAGAGGCCGTACGCACTCTGCGTGAACGCAAAAACCGCCCAGACAAACCACTGGCGGTCATGATTCGTGATGTGGATGAAGCGCGTAAACTTGCGAGTCTCACCACTAACGACATTGAATTGCTGGAAGGCTTGCAGCGGCCCATCGTGCTGGCCCCCAAAGGTAAGGATTATTCCCTTGCTCCGGAGATTGCCCCGGATACGGATTTCATTGGACTTATGGTGCCTTACACTCCGCTGCATCAGGTTATGCTTAAGTACTTTTCCGCGCTGAATGAATCGGACGAGCCCTCAGCACTGGTCATGACTTCCGGTAACATGAGCTCCGCGCCTATCTGCATCGGCAACCGCGAGGCCCTGAAACGGCTGCCGCATATTGTGGATGTTTTCCTTTTCCACAACCGGGACATTCTCATCCGGGTTGATGATTCAGTGGCCCGTTCCGTGCCTGAATTTAATGGTAAAACTGAATCACGCACGGTCTTCATGCGCCGAGCTAGAGGGTTCACCCCTTCTCCGGTTTTCCTTGCGCAGGACGGCCCTTGTGTGCTGGGTACCGGACCGGAGCTGAAAAACACCCTCTGCCTGACTAAAGGCGACCAAGCTTTCAGCAGCCAGCATATCGGGGACATGCAAAATCTTGAGACTGCCAATTTTTGGAAGGAAATCCGACTCCATTTGCAATCCATCCTCAAGGTCAAACCAGAGCTTGTTGTCCACGACCTGCACCCTGATTACCTGACCACCGGACTGGCCGAAGAAATTTCACTGGCTGAAGGTATCGAGACAACCGCGCTGCAACACCACTATGCCCACATCCACGCCGTACTTGCCGAAAACAAACATCAAGGTCCCGCGCTGGGTCTTGCTCTTGACGGGACCGGACTGGGTGAAGACCGCACCATCTGGGGCGGCGAATGTTTGCTGGTAGATAATGAAAAACTGGAACACAAAAGGCTGGCCCGTTTCACCCATTTGCGCCTCCCCGGCGGTGAAGCAGCTGTACGCGAACCGTGGCGCATAGCCCGAGCAGCAGCCAAGGACCTCGGCCTTGATGCGGATTTAATTCCCGTGCCGGACAAATTTTGTGGCGGCCTGAAAATGTTTGATCAGGTCCTTGAAAAAAACATTAACTGCCCGACCACCAGCAGTTGCGGACGTCTTTTTGACGCGGTCTCGGCCATGCTCGGACTATGCTCGGTAATATCCTATGAAGGACAGGCAGCCATTATCCTCGAGAAAGTTCAGAATATGGATGAGCAAGGCGCATACGACTGCCCTCTTGAGCAATCAGCGGAGCCGTACAAAATCCACACGGGTGAACTTTTCAGGCAGGCCTTCGAAGATTTCCAAAATGATATATCTCCAGCCATCATCAGCCGCCGTTTCCATCGCGGACTGATCTTAGGGCTTGCTGATTGCGCAGAACTAATTGCCGATCAAACCGGAATCAAAACCGTGGGCCTCAGCGGCGGAGTCATGCAGAATCTGACCATCGCAGTAGAACTACCCGTAGAACTTAAAAAGCACGGCCTGACTCCGCTGGTTCACCGCTATCTGCCACCCAACGACGGTTGCATATCACTTGGGCAGGCTGTTTATGGACAATTACTACTTAAGAGTAGGTAAACACAGAACTATTGTCTTTGAGTAGCAAAAACTATTGCACTTCAATAATTGCATTACAATAGTCAGCTAAACCACCTGATTTAACAAAAGCAAAAAGCCTCCATCAAAACTGATGGAGGCTTTTTGCTGTAAACTTTAATCAGGAATTCCTACCAGCCCTTGTGGCTCAGAATATCCTTAACTTTTTCACCGGTCTTTTCTTCAACGATGATCATTTTCTTGGCCTGTGCTTTTTTAATCTTGTCGGTAAGCACGTTGATATCGGCTGGTTTTTCAACGAAATCCATTGCGCCGAGCTTCATGGCCTCAATACCCTTTTCAACGGTAGCATGACCGCTGAGCAGGATTACCTGCATTTCAGGTCTTGTCTTTTTGATGTGCTTAAGAGCCTCAATGCCGTCAATACCGGGCATCTGAAGGTCAAGCACGATTGCGTCAAAAGATTCAGCATCAACTTTGTCGAGGGCTTCCTGCGGATTGGTGCATGCTGTTACGTTCATACCACGCAGTTCCATACGTTCAGCCAGACCTTCAACAAATTCTTTTTCGTCATCAATCAGAAGTACTTTTTCTGCCATCTTTTTTCTCCACCTGCATGATGCAGTTTAAAGTAATTAAAATTTAAAAATTAATATATTGTCCTGTGGGACATATGCGGGTTTGCCGCCCGCTTTTACGGAAATTGATTCAAGCTCGGCCAGCTGTTCTTCAGGTATTGCTTCACTCAATCCTGAAATAGTCAGTACGTTGACGCCATCTGCGGAGCTGAGCTCGATGTCGAGTTCTCCATCCCTGCCTGCACTATCCATGGAATACTCAAGAGCTTTAGCAATGAGCATCTGGATGGTGAATGGGTCGCCCTTTCCGTTGACCTGTTCGCCTTCCTTAAGGGTTACCGTGACACACTTGCGCGAGGCTATGCGGGTCAGCAGGGAAATTACCAAACCTGTGAGTTCGCGGAAATTAACATCGCATACCGGAAGGTCCACACTGTGGGCAAAACGGTTCATGTTTTTAATGATTCCATCCCCTCTCTTAACCTGACCCTGAATTTTTTCCGCCAGTTTTACCAGACGCGGTGGGTCAAGTTCCATGCCCTGTGCAGCCATGAGTGAAAAATCCTGCAATAAGCCGGCATCTTCATTGATGATTGCCAAGACATTTTTAAGATCATGGGAAATGGCCGCGCTTATCTGCCCGAAAAAGCAGAGTCCGTCACGATCTTTCTGCGGTGCTGATGCTCCCATGCGATACTCCTTTATGGATGTTTATTCAGATTCAAGAGCCAGATTAATTTTCTCTACCAGCTCTTCAATCTTAACGGGCTTGACCAGATAGCACTCCGCTTCTGCTGCTCCCGCCTTGTAATCATCTTCCGAACCGTGGCCGGAAAGGAAAATATATTTCATGCCTGAACGAATCTTATTCAGCTCTGCCCGCAATTCCAGTCCGCTCATGCGCGGCATTTTCACGTCCAGAACCGCAAGGTCGTACTCATTCTCTTTGACCTTATCGATTGCATCCGCTCCGGAACAAACCCAGTCGGCATCAAACCCTCGAAAAGAAAGCCTTTCCGCAAGAGCCGAAACCAGTTCGGATTCATCGTCCACCAGTAAAATCTTCATCGACTAACTCTCCCCGTTCATATTGGGAACAACAGGCAGTGAAAAACTGAACTCAGTTCCTTTCCCCAATTGGCTCTGCACTTTCATATCCCCACCAAGGTCCTGTACCAGACCGTAAGTGATGGACAATCCCAGCCCGGTTCCGCCTGATTGCTTCTTTGTTGAATAAAACGGTTCAAAAATTCTTTTCAGGTCTGATTCGGGAATACCGCACCCGTTATCCTTAACTGAAAATAGTACCTGCCTGTCTCCACGCTCTACCCTGACCAGCAGGGCTCCCCCGTCTTTCATGGCTTGAAAGGCATTATTTATCAGGTTCAGCAGAACCTGCTCCAGCTTGCCGCGGTCAGTTACCACTTCATAAATACCTTCGTCCACCTCTACGTCGATATCAATACATCTGTACTCTGCTTCCTTGTCCAGAAAACTAAGCACGGTATCAATCACCTTGCGCGGATAGACCGGGCGGAGTTCCATATCGGTCTGGCGGGAGAATCCAAGCAACCGCTTGGTGATGCGCCCACACCGTTCCACAGAACCGATCACAGAATCCACAAGGCCGAGCAGCCGATCATCAGCCTCATAAGCCTTGCTGAATGTGAACAGGTCCTTAAGCAACCCGGCCTTTTCATTAATGATAGCCAGCGGATTATTAATCTCATGGGCCACCCCGGCAGCCAGCCGTCCGATGGAAGCCATGCGGTTATGATGTTCCATCTGCTGCAAGGCTTTGGAGCGGGTCATATCCGCCATGTAAATACGGTCAACCAGATAGGACGCCACCGCCCACATAACCAAGATAATGACCGCAATACTAACTACGGTGAACCAGGTCACTGTATCGCGAGAGCTCTGCCAGCCGCCCATGAATTCCTCTTCAGTCTTTACATAGAGGAGCACAAAGGGAGTGTTCTTCAGATAGGCATAACCGACCATGGCCAGATCGCCCTTGCGATAAGAAATTTCTTCAACTTTGGTACGGAATGATTTTTCAGGGAGTTCAAAACCCACCTTTGAAAAAATTTCACCGTTCCATTTAGATGGAGTTTGCAACACTCCTTCCCGGTTAACCAGAAAGACATCTTCTCCGGCAGAAAGATCCAGCGAGGAAAGTATTCCGTTAAACTGTCGGGTATCCAGCGTAGCGCGCAGAATCTTGAAATGATTATTTGTCTCGTCCAGCATATGCTTTACGGCGATGACAATATGCGGGCTGTCACGGAACCCGAGAAATACCTCGCTGATGTAAATACCCTGCTCAACCGTCTGCTTAAACCAGTCCTGCCCGGCATATTCGCGCCCTTCAAGCTTGTAAGGACCAACATAAGCAACCTGCTTGCCTTTACTGTTGATTACGCCGAGGTCAACGAAACCGCCAAAACTGTTTTTAAGAGACTTCAACATCTGAGACAGCTTTTCCCGATCATGGAAGGAGCGGAAATCATGCAGTTCAACCAGCAGCTGTAATGCTGATTTCCGCTCCTCCAGAAAGTAGGAAACCGAACGGCGGGTATTGGACGTAGTCCTTGCCGCCTCTAGGGTATTCTCAGATATGATCGCTCCCCGGGTTACACTGAAGTCAATGGAGGCCATGATCAAAATGGGAACAAGGGATACCGCAACAAGGATTCCGATACAAAGCTGCCAGATACGCTTGTAGTCAAACAACTGCTTGTAAGGTCCGGCGGACTTTGCGTCCGCATCCCAGAATTCCGGCTTAAATATTCCCTTAATGTTCATGACCTGCCCCGGAGAGTTTATTAATTAAGAGTTACGCACCTTGGCGTAAGCTTCCTTGAGAGTCTTGCTGAGTACATCGATATCCACTGGCTTGTTCAGATATGCGAACGCGCCCAGATCCATGCAGGTCTTGCGGTCATCGTCAGAACCGTGGCCGGTAAGGATGATCACTTCAATACCCGGACGGTCAGACTTAACCCGGCGCAGAACCTCGATACCGTCGATGCCGGGCATCTTGAGGTCAAGGATCATTACTTCAGGCTCATCGTCCTGAACCACATTAAGTGCGGATTCACCATCGTAAACCACTGCGGAACCGAGATCACGCAGCAGCAGACGTTCGGAAAGGGTCTTTACAAATTCACGCTCATCGTCAACCAGCAGCACGCGAGACGGAAGCTCGAAATCCATGCGGCGATAAATATCAGCCTCATAAAATTCCTTACCAAAGGTCACATCCACACTCTTTACACCATCAAGAGGCTCAGCGATTTCGCGCAGATCCTTTTCAAGACGCTCAACCATGAGCACTTTTTTATTGATGGCGAGAGTTACCTTGCCTTTTTCAGCACGGACAACAACGTTGTGCCCCTTGCCGACTAGAGCGGTCTCAACCTTGGCGGCAAGCAGAAAGTCCTGCACAGCCTGCTTGGACTGCTCAGTGACTTCAACAGCCGAATTCATCAGCTGCTCTTTGATCAAGGCAACAGATTCATCAACGCCGGTCTTGTCTGCGGGAATGACCATATCGTAAAGGGCAGGAGCCCAGGGATCATTCTCCCCGGCTACTTCGCGAACCCATACGGTACTTTCTTCATCGCTCTGCTGGATTTCCTTTTCAGCTTCGCCTTCGGAAAGACCGGACTCATTAAGTGCAGTTTCCAGACGTTTCTGAAGGTCATCGATAATGCAGACCTTAAGCACATGACTGATTTCCTGCGAAAGGAGCTGAGTGACCATGCCGGAAACCAGCAGAGCCTGCCCTTCGGCAAGTTTATTAGCAAGAGCCAGCCTGAGCCAGGAAACAGCACGTTCCTTTTCATGGCTGAACTTGTTGAATATGGAAGTCTTGGGAGAAAAAGCCTTGGCTACAGCGTTCTCGCTCATTCCGCCGAGAACAGCAGCTTCAGCCACAAGGTCTTCATCAGTGACCAGTTTGAAATCGGTGTCGTCCATCAGACGCTTAACAATAGCATCCGCCTGACAGAAAAGACCGCTGAAGAGAAACAGATCAGACATTAAAAACCTCCACTAAGCGTTACCGCTGAGACGGCAGTGAGTTGTGAGCGGGCAATCAGGCTCGGAGCCATCTTTGTGGGCCAGAGCGTGAGTCTTGCAGAGAGCGTCCTCAGTATCGGCATAAACATGATCGCGACCGATCTTTTCAAGCAGATGGGTGCGTTCAAGCACTGCCATAACCGCCTCGTTCACACCGGAAAGTGAGATATCGCGGCCACCGCTTCTTACAGTGTCAACGATCAGAGAAAGTGCTTCCTCGCCGGATGCGTCAATGTCGTTAATACCGTTGCAGACCAGAATTATGTGTTTCAAATTGGGCATGTCCATGGTGCGGTCAGTGATCTGATCTTCGAGGAAACTTGCGTTAGCGAAGAACAGAGGACCGTCAAAACGAACGACCGCGATGTGGTCGCATTCGCGCAGGCCATGGATGCTGGCGTCACGAAGGACTTCATCCTCACCCTTGGACAGGGCTGCAACACGGGGACGCATGCTCTTGTAGAGGAATACGCCGAGCGAAAGTGCCACACCAATCATAATACCCTTATCAAGGTGCGGTGCAAAGGCCAGAGTTGCAATAAATGAGATAATTGAGATAGCTCCGTCATATTTCTGGGCCTTCCATGCATGGATGAAACCGGAAGCGTTGATCAGCCCGATAACAGCCATCATAATAACAGCAGCCAGAACAGCCTGCGGCAAATGATAAAGAAGCGGGGTGAAAAACAGCAACGTGACGGCCACGATGACGGAAGTAAATACACTTGAAAGACCTGTTACAGCACCCGCCTGCAAGTTAACTGCGGAACGGGAGAATGACCCCGAAGCAGGATAAGCTGAACCGCAAGCACCAAGCATGTTCGCAAGACCCTGACCGATAAGTTCCTGGTTGGGATCAAGTCTCTGGCCAGTCTTTGCAGCCATAGCCTTTGCAATGGAGATAGCTTCCATAAAACCAAGCAGGGAAATGATAACTGCGAAAGGCAGTAACTTGAGGATTACTTTCAAGTCGAGAGAAGGAACAGCAATTGCGGGGAAGCCGGAAGGAATGTTTCCAACAACCGCACCACCGCCCATCATCCTCAGAGAAGCAGTATCAAGCACTTTGTTGCCCACTTTTACACGCCAGCTACGACCGTCAGTGGTCAGACCTTCGGGAGCTTTACCCTGTACATAGAAAGCCATGGAACCGTCAGCCTGCTCCACTCCGTCAAGAAGAAGGTTACGCAGTTCCGCACGCAGTTCATGGGATTTATGCTTGAGCAGCTTGACCTGATAGTTGACCACAGCAATATCATGCTCGGCGTCATAGTAGCCGATCTGATTTTTATCAGCCTTGGCCTGATCTTCAAGAGCCGCGATTTCGGTACGCTTGATCGCCAAATTTTCAATTCCGGTTACGGATTTGTTAAAATCAGCGATAAGAGTCTGCACTTCCTGATCCTGAATAGCAGCGATATTGACATTGGTATCATGGTTAAAACCGGTAGACCATGAAAGCAGTGTGGTAATAACAACCGCACAGAGTACATTGGGAATCTTCGGGTTAAACCTCTTAAGCCCGACCATGATAGCAAAAGCAAGGACCCCCATCCCCAACGTAGGTAGGTGGGTGTAATGAATGGCACCCTTGATAACCCTCACGATGGTTTCAAAGTGCAGCTCGGCTTTGTCTACGTAGACACCGAACATCTTTGAAAGCTGGGACGAGGCAATAATGATAGCCGCTGCGTTGGTAAAGCCGTTAACAACCGGATGAGAAAGGAAGTTAACAACCAGACCAAGGCGAAGTACGCCGAGCAGAAATTGAAAAATACCGACCAGCAAAGCCAGCAACAATGCGTAAGCGATATAACCTTCACTGCCTGCGGTTGCCAGAGGTTCAAGGGAAGCTGCGGTCATAAGTGATACAACAGCAACAGGGCCGGTAGCGAGCTGACGGCTGGAGCCGAACAGGGCTGCCACCATAGGTGGAAGCAATGAGGCGTAAAGACCGTAGTAAGCAGGCATGCCCGCCAGCTGCGCATACGCCATGGACTGGGGAATAAGCACCAGAGCAACGGTCAGACCGGAAATTATATCCGCCCTGAAAGCAACTCCGCTGTACTTTTTGAACCAGCCCAGAAAAGGAAAAATTCGAGTAAGCATGAGATAAACACCCCTAGTTAGGTTTCAACATCCTGCGGATGGACTCGATCAGATCGTTGAAAAGAGCACCCGCGTCGTAGAGATTAAAGTTCTTGAATCTCACTAAACCATCGACCATCGTAAAAATGATGAGTGCGCTCTTCCGGGGGTTGACCTCGCCGATGGAGCCATCATCCAACCCCTTCTGGATAGCCTGCTCAAAAAGTATGACCAGGCAGTTATAGATGGCTTCGAGGTTTTCCCGGAATTCAGGTCGGCTTTCGGCGAACTGATAAAGGAAATGTCGGTGCAAAAGAAGAAATTGATATTCCATACGTCCGGCCAGAAGAAGGTAAAACGCAACCACCTCTTCCATCTCTTCAATACCGGTCCCAGGCTGATGGTGATCCATGTGAGCCTCGAACTCTTCCAGAATACGACCCCTTGTTGCCTCAAGGATCGTTAACAGGAGATGTTCCTTATTCTTGAAGTGATAGAAGATGGTTCCTTCCGCCGCTCCGGTCATCTTGGACAATTCCTGCATGGAAGTGTCGGCAAATCCCTTATTAGCGAAAAGGATGGTGGCAGCCTCCAGAATTGCCGCCTTCTTTTTGGACATCTTGGTCATTTGTTCTCCTTTCTAAAAAACCGACTGAGCACTCAGTCGGAATAAAAAATAATCTGAATTGGGGTTCAATGTCAACCCGTCCTTTTTTTCACAAATATGACCTAAATAACAACCTAACTACTTGAGATATAGATATTTATCGTTCAGAAACAGACAAAAACAGGCATGATATTTTTTTCACATATCTCATTTTTAACCTAAAAACTGAGCCACTGCTCGGTTTTAATTGGCAAATTTTTTTTGTTTTTGCAAGAAAAACTGAGTGGTGACCACAAAAAAACTTTCATATTTTGACTCTGAAAAGAAAAACCCGGCCCCGCTTATGCGGGACCGGGCTGCCTACGCGATATTCAAAATTCAAACTAGAAGGGCTGTCCGTTGTTAATCTCAATAGCATAACCTCTAGGCCCGGTTTCTGCCCATCTGCCCCAAGCAACAAGACCAACTACATCATCGTCGTAATTTTTGTTTTCCCACTCTATTACAGCATATCCATAATCAGATGTATTGGATATATTTTCCCACTTGATATCAAGCACTCCTGTTTTCCCAGCTCCAATCTCAGTGTTATTATTTTTGAAATTAGTAAATGCATTACCTTGGGTCTTAATTGAACCATCTTTTTTGTAAATTGTAATTTTTACAGTCAAATCATGCTGAGTGATGTTGCTTATGAATATTATTGACGACTGGATGTTACTGCCACCATTATGCTGAGCCAACCAATGAGGCATAATTGCCTTCCCACTCCCGGCAAAGGCGGCAGAACAACTCAGCATAGCGATTACACAAGCCAACAAAACTACTCGAAAACTCTTCATTCTCAACTCCATTGTAAAAGTTTATTACATCAATACTAAACTCAGTTACAAAGGAATCGACCACATCTAGAAAGACTTTAGACATAACATGAAAGATGTTATTCTCTTTACAGTTCCGAGTTTTATTGAAAACAAGAAACCCTGATCCACTCACGCAGATCAGGGTTTACAAAAACTATTAAAACTTAATTCAGCTTACTTAAATCCTTTCAACACCCCACCAAGAACCTCAAGGTACTCCTCAAGCATCTCCGGCTGGATGTCAGCCATGTGACCCACTCGGAAGATGGGGGATTCGTCCTGTTCGGCCAGCTCTTTGTTGATCTTTCCGTAGCCGGGATCAAAAAGGTAGCCGTGCCCGCGCATGAGTTCCTTAACTTCCTTAAGCTTCTCGATAGTCATATGCGCCGGAGTCTTGAAAGTGGTCAGACTGGGGGAGCGATGCCCTTCCTGCGCAAAGAGTTCGTAGCCATCTATAGTCTCAGCCCATTTATGGGCAATGGCCCGCATATCTTCATGACGTTTGAAACGCCCTTCCACACTCTCTTCATTAACTATATAGTCAAGCTGCACGCACATCTGGTTGGCGAGGGTGCCGTTGGGCGTGGTCAGAGTCTGGTTAAGCTTAGCCTTACCCATCTGGGCTATGATGTCAGTGGTGTAACCCCGGTTTGTAACGGACTCAGCCTTTTCCAAGGCTTCTTCGCAAACAAAACCAATACCGAATCCAGCAGGCAGTCCCAGAGACTTCTGAGTAGAAGTGCAATACATGAGCGGCTTGCACTCATCTATTAAGGTAGGCGCACCGCCAAAAATTGAAACAGCATCTATGATCGGCGCTGCCCCGTGGGCACGGATCATTTCGCAAACCGCAACCACATCGTGAATCACTCCGGTAGATGTCTCGTTGTGGGTAAAAGTAACCAGATCGGGCTTGTGCTCCTTGAGAGCCTCTTCCAGTGTTTCCAGATCAATAGCCCTACCATAAGGAAATTTGAGCTGCACCGCGTTCTTGCCATTTACAACAGCCAATTTATGATACAGATCACCGAACGCGCCCACGGAGACATTGAGCACCTTATCGGAATCCGCAACCAATGAACGGATTGAGGCTTCAAGCACATTTGTACCGGAACCGTTGAATATGACAGGAGTATATCTTTCAGGATTTCCGGCAATGGTCTTGAGATTGCGCATGATTGGTTCGAAACGCTTGGGATTCTCAGCATCCCGGTGCCCGAATTCAGGAAGAAGCCCGGCTTTGCGCACTTCCTCACGCAAGAGGATGGGGCCGGTTATAAAAAGTTGGAGTTCTGCAAAATCGTCACCGATCATTATTAGACCCTCTCTTTTCCAAATTTATTAAATTTTGATATTTATATTACGAATTTCGAAATGAAGTTTATAAAACTATCAATTGTGAGAAATGTGAAGGCCGAAATAATCATTCAAATACACTATTTCTGTCAAGCTTTAAGAGCACACAGAGCTTTACAATCGGCGGGACCATTATTATAGGTGTTGGTGAACGGCACATTTTTATAAGGCCCGCGCTCATGGCGCAGAGTTAATGCCTTTTGCCGTCCAATCAAAAACAATTTTGCATTCCTTAATCCTCTGCTCTCACGAAATAAATCAATTAATCCAGAGAATTAAACAATCAGGTCTTAAATAAAAATCTGATAAAAATCATTATTTTGCAAAATAGTTGCTTGATTTTAACCACTGTGGTCACTATATTCCCTTTTTTCTTCACAGGATGGTGTTCTGCCTCCCTGCAAAACAAAAACAATTCACGGTAAAAAACTATGCCTCAATTAGGTCCTCATATTTCCATTCCCGCCGAAGCACTCCTGCAACGAGTACTCGGCCTTGATCCCTTTGAATTCAAAGGCTGGCCCGAAGATGTGCGCACCCTTGCGGAAAGCATCGCAGCGGAGCTTTTCCTTGTGCGTTATAACCCGTTCATCGACCCTGAACTGGTCCGCAAATCAGTGTCCCGCACCCTGACCCTTGCCCGCCCGACTCTTTCCGGCGAGTATCCTCAGCGTTTGACTCGCTCTGTGGAAAATTTCTGGCTCAAGCAGGATGCAGACACAGAATTCCGGGACAGATTCGTTGAAAAGATGAAAGAGATCCTGCCCGAACACTGTATCGGACTTGATCCGCATACAGTTGTGCAATCCGCAACCGACGCCACTGACCTGCGTATCGAACTGCCCATCGCGGTTCTCTTTCCTGAAGATACCGAGCAGGTCCGGGCTATTGTGCGCCTTGCCAATGAAATGCAGTTCGGCCTGATCCCGCGCGGCGGTGGAACCGGTGCAACCGGGGGCGCAATCCCGGCCCTTGACCGTACAGCCGTGCTTTCCCTTGCCCGCTTCAAGAAAATCCTGAGCGTGGATACCGACTCCATGACCCTCTGCGCACAGGCCGGGGTCATCACCCTTGATGCCATCAATGCTGCGGACAAGAAAGGCGTGCTTTTCACCGTAGACCCGGCATCAAAGGCAGGCTCATCTCTTGGCGGTAATATTTCTGAAAACTCCGGCGGTCCTTTTGCCTTTGAATACGGCTGCACCATCGATAATATCATCAGCTATAAGATGGTTATGCCCAAGGGCGAACTCGTCGAGGTACGCCGCAAGGGCCATCCCGGGCACAAGATTTTCGCCAACGAAGACGCAACCTTTGAGATCTACGACTCCAAAGACCGCCTCACCGACACCATTGAACTTACTGCCGAAGAAATCCGTACCACCGGACTCGGTAAGGACGTAACCAACAAATACCTCGGCGGACTGCCCGGAGTACAGAAAGAAGGGGTCGACGGCGTCATCACTGAATGCTGCTTCGCCCTTTACCCTAAGCCGAGTAACTCCCGTGTGCTCTGTCTTGAATTCTTCGGACGTTCCATGCGTAACGCCATGCTGGTCATCAAGGATGTAGTCGCACTGCGCGATACCATCCGCGAGGAAGGCGATCTTGTAAAAATCTCTGCGCTGGAAGAATTCGGTCCCAAGTACGTACAGGCCATTAAGTACGTTAAAAAATCCGAAAAATACGAAGGCGACCCCATTTCCGTTCTCATCCTGCAACTGGATTCCGATGATGAAGCCGCCCTGCAAAGCGCGGTGGATACCATTCTTTCCATTGCCCAGCCCTACGACGGGGTGGACATCTTTGCCGCCCGCAATGAGAAAGAGGCGGAACTTTTCTGGGAAGACCGCCACAAACTTTCCGCAATCGCGAAACGTACTTCCGGCTTCAAGGTTAACGAAGATATCGTTATCCCCCTTGAAGTTATCCCGGACTTCTCGGATTTCCTTGAAGATCTGAACTTGATCTATCTGGCAAAAATATACCGCCGTTCCCTGCTCTCCATCAAGGAGTTGCAAGGATTCCCCATTGAGGAACCCAAAGTTGAACTGGCCCTTGAACGGACCACCAACATCCTCAAAGGAAAAATAACCGGTAAGGATATGAGTGATCAGGAACTGGAAGGACAGGTTTACTACCTCTTTCAGGAACTGCGCGACGAGTTTCCCAAGCTGGATTCCAAAATCAACAAAATTCTCAAGAAGCTCAAGGAACAGCGCATCATCATCGCCAACCACATGCACGCTGGTGACGGTAACTGCCATGTGAACATTCCGGTCAACTCCAATGACCCGGATATGCTGCACAGTGCCCATGAGGCAGTTGATGATGTGTTCAAAAAAGTCCTTGAACTTAAAGGGGAAGTCTCCGGTGAGCACGGTATCGGTATCACCAAAATCGATTACCTTTCCGAGGAAAAGATCGAGGCCATCAAAGCATACAAGCTCAAGGTGGACCCGCTCAATATCCTCAACCCCGGTAAGTTGACCCGCAGAAATCTTCCTTCTCCGGCATACACATTCTCGTTCAACAGGCTCATCAACGACCTGAACAAGACTGCCATCAAGGATAAAGAACACCTGATGGAACTGCTCCAGAACATCCAGACCTGTACCCGTTGCGGAAAATGCAAACAGGTCTGCCCCATGTTTTTCCCGGAGCAGGGACTCATGTACCATCCGAGGAACAAGAACATCGCACTTGGTGCGCTCATTGAAGCCATCTACTATTCACAGGTCCAGCGCGGTGAACCTTCCCCGGATCTCATGACCAGACTCAGGAAAATCATGGAGCACTGCACCGCCTGTGGTCGTTGTACCTCGGTCTGCCCCATCAAGATTGATTCTGCTGGAGCTGCACTCCAGATCCGTTCTTTCCTTGAATACAAAGGAACCGGAGGGCATCCGATTAAGAATGCAGTACTCGGTTTTGTCGCCAAGGATCCACAAAGCAGACTGCCCAAGGCAGCCAAATTCCTGTCTCTGTCCGCAGGGTTGCAGGCTAAAGCCGTGGGACTTGTTCCCGGCCACTGGCGCAGGCGCATGGAATCGCCCATGCTGCACAGCAAGACTCCGGCCATGGATTTCAAGAACCTGTCTGAGACCATCAATCTCGATAAGGGTTCCATGTTCCTTCAGAACACCCCTGCCCCGGACAGTGTTTACTACTTCCCCGGCTGCGGCGCGTCCCTGTTCTCTAAGGATATCGGTATGGCAACCCTATACCTGCTGCTCAAATCCGGTGTGAATGTGATCATGCCGGCCAAGCATCTTTGCTGCGGTTATCCGCTGCTGGCAAGCGGCTGCGTGGAAGCATACAACACTAACCGCCACCGCAATATCAGCGACATTCAGTACCGCATCGCCAAGGCGTCCATTGCGGGGATGAAGGTTTCCACCCTGATTACCGCCTGCGGAACCTGCCGCGAATCACTTGAATCATACGAATTCAAGGAACTGGGACATGAAATTCAGCGCAAGGATGCCATGCAATACCTGCTCAGTAATCCGGGCAATCTCAATTTCAATACCGTCAATACGACACAGGATGTAATTTACCATGCCTCCTGCCATACCGAATGGACTGACGTGAAAAAGAACAAGGCCCCGGAAATGTACCGCAAAGCAGTTGCGGACTTGCTCGGTGCTGAGGTAACACTCTCACCCGGCTGTTGCGGCGAATCCGGCCTCGGGTCCATCACCAGCCCTGAAATCTTCAATAAGCTGCGTGACCGCAAGGGCGGACAGCTCAAGAATGATCTTCAAGGACACGGCAAGGAAACCCCGGTACTGGTCGGCTGCCCATCTTGTAAAGTTGGGATCAAACGCAACATGGATACCCTTAAAAAGCAAAACCGTGTTCTCCATACTGTGGAATACATGGCCGAACTTATCGGCGGTCCCAAGTGGCGCAAGGATTTCAAGAAAGAACTTGAACGCGCTACCCGTCAGGATGAACTTGTTTTAATTTAGATATGATGCGCTAACGCGCTATTTGATAAATGGATCTCGCCTACGGCGGCTTAACCCCTTTTCCAAAAGGGTTTAAGAATCCAAAACGTTTTAATAGTTTTAATTTTGGTTTTTATATGAAAGTACTGGGCATAGACTTTGGTACAAAGCGCGTGGGCTTGGCGATCAGTGATCCTGATCAAATCTTTGCATTTCCATATAAAGTAATGGAACGCACCACCCGCGATGTGATGTTCTCGGAGTTGCTTGAAATTATAGAAAATGAAAAGGTCGGTGACATTGTCATCGGCCTTCCCCTTTCTTTGGACGGGGAAGACACCTTGACCACTCGGCAGGTGCGCAATTTTGCGGCCTCGCTGGAAAGAAGGGTTGACTTGCCCATTCATCTTGTGGATGAAAGACTTAGCTCAATTGCAGCGGAAGACGAACTCAAGGAGGCCGGACTTTGGGACCGGAAAAGAAAGAAGAATCTGGACAGCCAGGCAGCGAAAATAATTCTGGAAACGTGGCTCGCCCGAGCATAGTCATACGCTATGTAATGCCCACCATCGCCTTCGGGTGTATGGCTCTAATGCTGGTGGCGGGCTGGTTCATGTACCGCAACTGGACCTTTCTTAATCTCCCTCCCGAGATGGAAGGCCGTGAGATTCTTTTTACCGTGGAACCGGGCCAGCCCCTGTGGACTATTGCCAGCGACCTTGCCAAGGCCGGGCTGATAACCGACGTCAAGCAGTTCCGCCAATACGCGCAGGCGCAGGACAAAGCATCCAAGGTCCGGGCCGGGGAATTCAGCCTCTGGTCAAATATGACCGCTCCGCAGGTACTTGAAACCCTGACCACTTCTTCCGGCATACTGCATAAATTTTCCGTACGCGAAGGCCTCACTTGGTGGGCCACAGCTGCAAGAGCGGACAAATCCGGGCTGACCGAATACGGAGCATTCAAAAAAGCTGTTTCCGATCCGGCCCTGCTGGCAAAATATCAAATCCCGGCAAAAAATGCCGAAGGTTATCTTTTCCCGGAAACCTACCTGCTGACCCGACCCAAAAACGAAACCGGAAAAGTCATGGTGGAAACCATGCTCAAGGAATTCCGCAAAGCTGCCAACAAGGCATGGGACGGTAAATTACCCTCCCCGCAGGAAATCCATAAAACAGTAATCCTTGCTTCCTTAGTGGAAAAAGAAACTGGGGATGTAAGCGAGAGGCGCACCATTGCCGGAGTCTTCGCCAACCGCCTGAACAAGGGCTACCTGCTGCAATGCGATCCGACCATCATCTACGGTCTGGGTGAAACTTTTGACGGCAATCTGCGTAAGAAACACCTGACCGACAAATCCAACCCCTACAACTCGTACAAACACCGGGGATTACCCCCCGGCCCCATCTGCTCTCCGGGCCTCGACTCGCTCAAAGCAGCCCTCAACCCGGAAAAGCATTCGTACCTATATTTCGTTGCCAAGGGGGACGGCTCGCACTATTTCAGCAAATCCCTCAAAGAGCACAACGCAGCTGTTAAAAAATATCAGTTGCGCCGGAATCGGGATACCTACCGGTCGTATAATTAAAACAAATCCACCCCTAAAATAAAGGCGGACCCGAGTTACCCGACTCAGGTCCGCCTTTTTACTTTTTTAAATCGTGCGGGAATTCTTAAACCCTACAAACTCCGCCGCGCCTCCGCTTCCGTCTCATAAACAGACGCCATCTGGGTGACGCCCATAGAATGGAGCACGGAACGAAAATTTTCGGAAAGGCCTGCTATGTGCACCCCACATCCACGGGTGCGGGCCTTTTCCACCAGCTTAAAGAGGGAATCCATAGCCGCTCCGTTGATGGAGGACTTTTCCTCAAAAATAAGCAGGAAATTACCTTTGGCAGTGGCAAGGGCTTCATCAAAAACATCCAGCAACAGCCCTTCTGACTTGGAAGTCAGGTTTCCAGTGATGTTGATCACCGCCAGATCATCTTCAAGGGTCAGATTGATATCTCTCTGCCTGCTGCGGGCAAATTTGATCCTGTCCGCTGAAAGCTGCAAGGCCTTTTCAAGTTCTTCACGCTTTACCGGCTTGTTTAGAAAATCCGTGGCATCAAGATTGAGAGCCTTGATGGCAAGATCCATATCCCCGTGCCCAGTAATCACAATTACCTCGGAATCCGGTGAAATGGACTTGATTTTTCCCAGCACCTGCAAGCCGTCCATGCCCGGCATCTTTATGTCGGTCATGACCAAATCTGGCTTCTCGGTATCAAAAACGCTGATCCCTTCCTCGCCATTCTCAGCAGTAAGGACCTCGTGCCCGTAGACAGTAAGAAGCATCTTGAACATGTTCAAAGTTGCTTTTTCATCATCAATTACAAGAATCTTGCTCACGCCCAACCCCTGAAAAGCTTATCTATTCTATTAAAAATTAACTTTCTTCACGGACAGTAGGAAAACTGATTATAAAAGATGTTCCCTGACCGGGATCACTCTCAATATCAATACTGCCTTTATAGTCTCGGACTATGCCATAGGTAATGGCAAGGCCCAAGCCCATGCCATATCCTACCTCTTTGGTACTGAAAAACGGCTCGAAAATCTTGTTGCGCACTTCCTCGGTAATACCTGCCCCGGTATCTGAGACACGAACACATACCAGATCGCCATGCTCATAAGTGTCTATATTGATATAATCTTCACTGTCCAAACCGAGATTTTCACGTTTCTCGGCAATGGCATCACGGGCATTATTCACCAGATTAAAAAACACCTGTTGCAAACGGTTATCCTCAGCAATAATCTTCGGCAATCCATCCACAAGATTGAGGTGGATAAAAATATTCTGCAACTCAAACTGCTTAGTCACAAGTGTAAGCACACTCCGTACAGGTCCGTTGATATCCACCTTGTCAGTCTTAAAACCTGATTTACGCCCGAAGGCCCGCAAGGCACTGATAATCTCAGCTGCACGGTCCACCTGGGTGCTAACCTCTGTAGCCACCTCCTGTAATTGAGTGGCGGGAACATCGCGCCCCTGCTCAGCCATCAACGCAAGATATTCACTACCCATTTTAATGGCGTTTAGAGGCTGATTGACCTCATGAGCCACCCCTGCGGACATCTCACCAAGAGACTTCATCTTAGCAGCCTGCACCAACTGGGCATCCTTCTCGATGATCTCAGTGATATCGTTAACCGCTACAATAATTGACGGCTGACTCCTGTAAGTGATGGGGCAGGCGTGCATGTTCACATACACCGGGCTTCCGCCCTTACGGTAATGGATAATCTTGGGAAAATAAATACATCCGGAAGGACCGCCGTACTCCTCAAATGCCTTGATGCATTCCTCGTTGGATTCCGGTCCCAGCCTGAGAAACTGCTCTCCGATAAGTTCACTGCGGGAATAACCGTAAAGCTCGGTCACACGCGGGTTGGCATCAATTATTGTAAAATCTGAACAAGATATAACCAAAACCGGGTCCGGACCGCTGTCAAAAAGAGATTTGTATTTTTCCTCAGACTCACGCAGCTTGCGGCGATAAAGCTTGATGGACCAGACCATATTACGGAAGCTGTCCGCAAGCTGGACCACCTCATCCCCTTCGCGTTTGTAATAAAAATGGCAGTCCCGGCATTGTTGACTGTTGGCCCGTCCATTCGCTTCACGATTATCTCCAGCTGATGAAAGATCAAAATGCCAGCATGGAAAATCCGTATTATGATAGGCAGGACAGGAAGACGCGCTCCAATCTGTGCCCTCGGCAAGCAGGTCTAGGCTGATATCAAAATTACCCTTTGAAAGTTCATCGGAAACACGGGTCAAAGTGCTGACCGGACGGGTAATGTATTTTGCAAGCCGATGACTGATCACAAAGATGATGACAACAACAAAAGAAATAAATCCCAAAAAAGTGAAACGGAGCGTGGAAACAAGTTCGTCAATGTGAATCTTGTTAAGCCCCACATGCACTGTTCCGATGCGATACAAACCTTCCTTGATGGGAACGGCAATGTCGTAAGCAGAGGTCCTGCCCAGATCAATAAGCCGCAGGGACTTGTCCTCTCCTTCGGGAATGGGGTTGGCCTGCGCCAGCTTTCCGGGAAAAGGTTTGGTGAAGGTATGACATAAAACCTTACCATCTTTGCCCAGAATATAAATGTAGGTGATCAAATGCTGCCGTTCACGCAGCTTGGCTTCCTCAAAAGCAAGACTAAGCAACCGGGGGTAATCCTTGTCCAGAATGAACCCGGCCCCGCGCTCGGCAATGGAATAAGCAATGGCCACACCGCGTAGCTCCAGCTCCTTGGTCAGGGAAGAAACAAGAATCCAACGGGCCAGCAAAGCAATTATGGCGCTGATGATCAGGATTACTCCAAGAGTGGAAATAAATATTTTATTCTTGAGAGTCAGGCCGGAAAACCGATCCACAAGTTTATGCATTGAAAAAGAGCTCATTTCAAAGCCCCCTTCTTGAGGTCGTCCCAATCCCGTATCAACTCAAACCTGCCATTCTTAAAACGGGTAAAATAAACTTTATCCATGCCTTGATGATCTTGTTCGCCATACGAAACAGTGATCCCCGGTGCAATTTCATATTTATTCATAGACTCAATAGCCTTGATGAACCCTTCACGGTTTAAATTACGCCCGCTACGCTTCAAGCCCTCTACAAGGATACGGGCGTTGAAAAAGCCTTCCAGCCCCACAAGGTTAGGCGTGTCTTCGGGATAATATTTTTTGAGCAACTCAATATAACTGGCGGCTTCAGAGCTGGAAAGATCACGGTCATCGGCAAAGGGAGGAACCACCTGAGACATGAGAATCAGTTCTTTATCCGATTTAAGGTTTCGGGCGAACTCACGCGCTCCCATAAAAGAAACCGTATAATAAACCGGGCTGAGACCTTCCTCATACAAACGGTCCATGAACTTGATACATGGTCCGCTGGTCCCGATCATGAACACTGCCTGCGCCCCGGAATCCTTGATCCGCTCGACGCCCTCACTCACGTCAAGGGAACCACGGGTGTATGAGCCTCTTGCGATCGGTTCGAGGTCAAAATCCTTCAAGGCCAGCTCAGTTCCGGTGAGCCCGTCAAACCCGAATGCGTCATACTGATAGAAAACCGCAATCTTAGTGATTCCGAGATCCTCTATCATATGCCGCACAGCCTCACGGGTTTCCAGATAGTAGGAAGGCCGGATATTAATTACGTAACGATTAAACGGTTTACGCAAAGCATCCGCTCCGGTGAACATGCCCAGCAAAGGAATACGTGCATCCTCCACCAGTGGTAGAACCTCCACCGTGGTAGGGGTTCCCACATAGCAAAACAAGGCAAAAATATTATCCTCAATAATCAATTTCTGGGTGTTGATCAGACATTTGGGCGGATCATAAGAATCATCATAGGTGACGACCTCAATTTCCCGTCCGTGAACTCCACCCTGTTCATTGATATGCTTCAGGTAGGCAAGGGCGCCGTGAATGGTCTGGGTTCCCAGGTAGCTGGCATGCCCCTCAAGAGCGAGAGATGCACCAAGTACAACCCGGTCGGGATGAACTCCCGCGCTATCGTTTTCTTCGACTTCTATTGAAACCGAACGTTCACAGGCAACAAGAATCAGGAACAGGGCCAGTAGTAATATCTTTTTCATAGACTGCTTTATTCTCTTTCAGGATGGGCCAGACTCATGGCCATTACTGCTTGCCCTTTAAACAAGGTACTGCGTTTACGGGGAGGAATCTTCAGGCTGCGCATGAACTGGAAACTGAGCCGGGTCATCCCTCTTCCCATGGAACTTGCTGCCCGAGACTCTGCATAGATAAGGTGAGGCTGAAAAGCCTTGCGTGCAGGCTGGTAAATCAACATACATAGAAGGACTTTGTCATTGCGCGAGATAACATTCCCGCCTTTCCTGAAGGTCGCGGTCAAGGCGATACCACCCTTGGAAATATCCAGCACCTGAGCAACAGACGGGTTGGGAGTTTGAAACTTGCGGTTATCGATAAGGACATCCGGCTCCATATTGTCCAGAATAAAATCCACATCATAATCCTCGGATTCAAGCCGCCATATTTTAATTTTTATATACCGCTGGTCCGCAACTTTGCGCCGGGCAAAGACCCTGCGCTTAATAAAACCAAATGAAGAACGACGGGTTATGACCATGCCCTTATTCTGGGACCTGCTTTTTACAAACCCGACAAAAGCATTGACCTTCTTTTTATCACGCACCATTTCGGGAAAAATACATTTAACCTGCGTTCCGGGGACAAGAAGTTCTTCGCTGACCATATCTTTGAAAATCACTACTACATCAAGGTTTTCCACTCCCGCCGCATTAACCACAGCAGCAAGCGAGCGTTGCCCGGAACGTTCCACAAGGATATCAACCTGCGCATGGCTCATGACCAACTTATCAAGTATGTCCTGATCACTTGCAACCTTCCACGGCTCGCCATTGCGGCCAACATTACTTGCTACCCTTTTTTCCCGGCCTTCGTTCTCTTCATCTTCAAAATGAATTCCAAAAGGTGTTTTCTTTAATAAATCGTAAATAAGTCTTTTTACACCGTACTTTTTTAACCAATACCCGATCAGAAGAAGCAAAAGAGCTGCTCCCAAAAACATAAAGAACATCTTCACCGGCCCCGGCATGGGCGGTAAACCGTGGAACGAATCCTGAATTGTTCCAAGAAATCTTGAATCTACTTTAGACTGTATCATATAAGCAAATCTGTTACGGATATGCCCCAATAACCCCGCCAACAAAGACAAGAGGGCATAAACCAAAATATATTATTTCAAGCAAAAAGGCTATCACTACATTGAGTGAGCATCCCCACACCTTTCGAACATTATACACAACATTAGCAATAAGCTAATTTTTTTTCATTTTCCTAAGACTACCCCTTGCCGACTTTGAACACAATATGTAAATATGAGCGCAATTTGCTAATAAAGAGGGAGGGAGCATGGCCGGAAAGATTCTAGTTGTGGATGATGAAGTCCACATCAGGATGCTTCTTGAACAGACTTTGGAAGAACTGGAAGATGATTACGGAGTTGAAGTACTGACAGCCGAGAACGGCGAAGAAGGACTTGACTGTATTCGCGAAGAACGCCCGGATCTGGTTTTTCTTGATATTATGATGCCATACATGAATGGCTATGAAGTATGTCAGGCAGTGCGAGAAGATTCGGGACTTTCTGCCGTGAATATTATACTACTGACCGCAAAGGGGCAGGAGGCTGACCGCAAACACGGTCTTGAACTGGGAGCGGAACGGTATATGACCAAGCCTTTCGACCCGGACGAAATTTTAGAGGTAGCAAAATCCATCCTGAACATTGAGGATTGATCCCATCGCCATGAATGCAGGACTAAATCCGGAAATCCGGCTTAAAAAAATTATCAAACCCAAAAAGCTGAAGGCGTTCTTGCAAAAGGCACTTCCGCTTCTTCCCGAGGGTTCGGTACTTTGTATCTATATTGATGGTACACCTATTTTTTGCGCCCATCCTATCCGCCATTCATTTGAAGAAACAATCCTCAGCCCGGTAAAGAACCCCGCAGGAGACAACCTCTGTCTCGGGGCATTCATTCATAACCGCAACAATCTTTCCGAACCGGAACTGCACCACATCAAATCAGTTCTGGAATTTACTTCCTTTTCCATAGCAAATTACATTGAATCTGAAACCGCCAGAAGACTCATCGGTGAAGAAACCCTTTCCAAATATAGAGAACTCGCCCTGCTCCATCGCTCAATAGTAGAGTTGAATAATTCTCTGCGCCTCAAGGATGTTATCACCGCCCTGACCAACGAATGCAAAACTTCAGCCCTGCCTGCGGAAATGGGCGCGGTGTATCTACCGGAAGAAGAAGGATTCAGGATTTTTGACAGCTTCGGTAATTTTTCAGCGGAAGAATCCCAGAGCCTTGTGGAGTGTTCCCTATTCAAAGACATTATTTCCAGCTTACGCGGCGAAATCATAAACGATGTAACCAAAGATAAACGCTGCCACGACAAACTTTCCGCCAAAATCAGATCCATGCTGATAATGCCTATTCCCTCTCCCAACGTATGTGAGGGAGTGCTTGTACTGACCTCATGCGGCACAAATGTTTTCAACGCCGCACACCTGAAACACGTCAGTACACTTTCCTCTGTGGCCGGAATTTCAATCAGCAATGCCCACAACTTCGAATCTATCCGGGTAATGATGGACGCTCTGCTCAAGGCACTGGCTGAAGCAATTGACGCCCGAGACCCATTTACCGCCGGTCATTCCGAACGAGTGGCCCATCTTGCGGTATCCTTTGCCAGACAAATTTCACAAGACGGCGCAACATTCGAGCACATAGATTTTTCAGATGAACAGCTGCGTGAAATTTTTTATTCCGGAATCCTTCACGACATCGGCAAGATTGGCATTAAAGAAGAAGTGCTGACTAAAAAAACCCGTTTACCAAAATCCATGGTTGACGTGATCGGTATGCGCTTAAAGTTGTTCGGTATCCATCACAGTCATGAGTGGGAAAATGATTATAAACGGATCAAACAGATCAACAGTTCTCTGAGTCCCGCTCAAGACGATCTCGACTTCGTTAACACTATCAGTGATGTAAAATTCAAGGTTAATGGTTCTACCATTCATATGCTCCACCCCTCAGAGAGGGAGTGTTTAACTGTACGCCGGGGCAACCTAACTGCTGAAGAACGTATGGAAATCGAACGGCACCCGGCTGAAAGCAAACGCATACTTGAACACATCCCTTTTCAAGATGATCTTTCCCAGCTTTTGACCATAATAGGACAGCACCATGAAAGGCTGGACGGATCAGGATACCCTGAAGGGCTATACGCTGATAATATTCTTATCCAGAGCAGAATTCTGGCCATCGTTGATATTTATGATGCCATCACTCAGGAACGGCACTACAAACCTGCGACTCCCAAAGAACGGGCTTTGAAGATCCTCTCTCTGGAAGCTGCTGAAGGCAAACTGGATCAGAATCTGGTGAGCCTCTTTATCAACAATATTTCTGACATTGAAAACGGGGCGGAATCAATTGACCTTGACCGTCCGGTATCTGCGAGGTTCTGCAAAATACCTCGCAACAACATAAACTAATACCGGACCTTCAAACTGTTGTTATGGAGGGTGCGGTTGTAAAACCCCCGGGGTTTCCGGTATGTACAAAGCCTTATCCACGCTGGCAGTGCTCCTGCTCACCTCCCTGCTGTTATGCCCCCCAGCCGCTGCAGAGAAACCAAAAACCTTCCTGCTCGGAATGTCCGCAGCTTTCACCGGTCCCAGTAAAGGACTGGGGATAGAGCTTTACCGGGGATCAAAAGCTTATTTTGATCAAATCAACGCACAAGGCGGGGTTAACGGGCGCAGAATTGTCATTAAATTCATGGATGACGGCTACAACCCCGAACCAGCTATCCGCAATACAATCAAGCTGGTTGAAAAAGATAAAATTGACTGCCTTTTCAATTACGTAGGTACCCCTACTGTCACCCGCGTACTTCCGGTCATCAAACATTTCAACTCCAACGAACCTGAATATCTTTTTTTCCCTTTTACCGGAGCTCAACCGCAAAGGGAATTTCCTTACGAAGAATATGTCTTTAACCTGCGGGCTTCCTACAGGCAGGAAACATGGGGACTGGTCCATAATCTTTATATGATCGGACGTCACCGTGTGGCCGTACTCTATCAGGCAGATGCATACGGCAGGAGTGGATGGGACGGAATTAGAAAAGCCCTGCGCGAAAAAGAAATGAACATTGTTGCCGAGGCTACATATAGACGCGGAGCCTCCTTCAGCGATTCCATGCAGGAACAGGTGGAAATCATCAAAAAAGGTAAGCCGGATGCAATAATTTCAGTAGGAGCATACGAAGCCTGTGCGGCATTCATCCGGGATGCAAGGGATGCTGGAATAAATACCCCCATCTGCAACCTCTCCTTTGTGGGCAGCGAAAACATGCTGGACCTACTGGACGATTTAACCCGCTCAACCGGGAAAGACTACACAGCCGATCTGATTAATTCCCAGACAGTGCCCAGCTACGAAGACACCAGCCTTCCGGCTGTACGTGAATACCGCGAAGCCATGGCTAAAAACCCACCCCCCCCGGAAGGGTTCGGCAAAGGCTACACTCCCCAGCAATTCAGTTTTACCAGCTTTGAAGGTTTTCTTAACGCCAAGGTGATGGTCAAAATTCTGGAACGGGTTTCCTTGCCTCAATATCAGGACAACATCTACGCTGCCACCCTGTCCATCCGCAATCTGGACATTGGCATAGGTACGGACGTCAACTTCGGACGCGGTAAGCATCAAGGACTCGACGAAGTATACTACACAACGGCTTCCAACGGAAAATTTGTGCCGCTTAAGGATTGGAAGAGGTGGAGCAAATGAAAATGAGAATGTCCAAAATATTCCAGAAGACCCTGCTCTTGAACTTCATTCTTTTCGGGGTCATTTCCACTTCCATGTCACTTGTATCAGCCCTCACCCTTCACAACCACATGGTTGATGAATATGTGAGTAAAGGCAAAGCCATTGCCAGCAGTATCGCCAGTTCCAGCGTGGAAATTCTGCTTAACAGGGACGCCTCGACCATCCAGTCTATGATTGATCAGTTCAAGGACAGTGACGGTGCCGCCTATGTCTACGTACAGGATTCAAACGGCGACATTGTCTCTCATACATTTGTACCGGAAGTCCCGGAAATTCTGGGAGGAACAAGCATCCACCCTAAAACCGTATCCATCCGTGAATTGAAAGTTCCCGGTATTGGGGAAGTTATCGACATAACCAAGCCCATCCTCGCCGGAATGGCTGGATATGTTCATGTGGGCATGGATAAGGGAATCATCAATAAATATGTCTGGGCCGCCATTGCAAAGTTACAGGTGGTCATGTTCTTCATCTTCTGGGGCAGTGTTTTCATACTCTATATGATGGTCAAGCGCATTTCAGAGCCTCTCAACCAGTTGACCGAATACGCAAAAAAACTTTCCGACCATGATTTCTCGGCAGAAATCGAAATTACATCCAAAGATGAAATAGGGATGCTCGCAGGGACCATGAAAAACATGGCCGGAGAACTGACCACCCTGATATCGGGGCTGGAACGGGCAGTGGGCAATGCTACCAGTGAGTTACAGGACACCCTCACTTACATGGAAGTAATTATGGATAACCTTGCAGACGGGTTGCTGGTTGTGGATATCAGCGGAAAAATTTCCGTCACCAACCCGGCCCTTGGAGACCTCTTCGGCTTTACTGAAAATGAAGTCAGGGGAAAGGATATTAAAGCATTTTTCCCTGATGAGATGACCGCGCTTTTTGAATTGGTCAAGGGATGCGAACATGAAGTCTATTCCGCAGAAATAGAACTTTCCGGACGCAGATCCGGTAAGGCAGTAGCCACCCCGATCCACAAAATGGGAGAAGGAGACAACATTAACGTCTGCCTTGGGGCAGTAATTTTGATACGCGACATCACGTATGAAAAGGAAGTGGATAATCTTAAGACCGACTTCATTTCTACTGTATCCCATGAACTGCGCACACCCATGACATCGATCCTTGGCTTTGCCAAGATCATCAAGAAAAAACTGGAAAAATCGGTTTTCCCCATCTGTAAAGCCCCGGACAAAAAAACTCAGCGGGCTATTAATCAGGTACAGGACAATATTGGTATCATTGTTTCCGAAGGCCAGCGGCTGACCGAGCTGATCAACGATGTTCTGGATATTGCCAAAATGGAATCCGGTAAGGTCGACTGGAAGAAAGTTCCCATCGAGATTTCCGAAGTTATTGAAACCTCAGTCCAGACCACCACGCCTTTATGGAAAACCCAAGATCTGGAAATGGTTCTTGATATAGATGAAAACATTCCCACCATGTTCGGAGACCGGGACAGAGTCATGCAGGTGCTGGTTAACCTCATTTCCAACGCCGTTAAATTCACAGACTCCGGTTACATCACCTGTACAGCGCGATCTCATAATGATGAAATAATGGTCAGCGTCAGCGATACGGGTAGCGGTATCTCACCCGAAGATCAGAAAAAAATATTTGAACGATTCAAGCAAGCCGGAGACACCCTGACCGGAAAACCCAAGGGAACCGGACTTGGGCTACCCATCTGCAAACAGATTGTTGACCACCATAATGGACGCATCTGGGTGGATAGTAAACGGGGAGAAGGAAGCTCATTTCATTTCACTTTGGCTATTGGTACGCCTGAAGAGAGCACTCCGTCTCCCATTCCAGTACCTAAAGGTGTACCCAGAGAAGCTCACCCCGGAAGTGCTAACAGTCCGCTGATAATGGTTGCCGACGATGACCCGGCACTTAACGAATTCCTTTCTCAGGTACTTGAAGAGGAAGGCTACAGGATCATAACGGTTACCAACGGGCAGGAAGCAGTGGAAACCGCCAAGACCCGCTTGCCGCAATTAATCACCATGGACCTTAAAATGCCGGTCATGGACGGAGCGAAAGCCATTACGGCCCTGCGGCAGGACCCGTCCACACGACATATTCCGGTAATTGTCATCAGTGCGCTTGCCGAAGGCCAACAGGCAGGGGGAGACGCGGCGCTTATAAAACCTATTGATGAAAAGAGACTGGTGGAAACCATTCACGGCTTGTTGCAAGAAGACCTGATGATGACCGATCCATGCATGGTTCTGGGCAAGGAAGAAGAGCAGCCCACGGAAAACCTGTTGGTAATCTGCCCGGGCAAAATCAATTACTGCCCGCCCGCGGAAATATGGACTAGGGTCTCATCAGGATTTAAAGGAACAATATTCATCACTGCGGAGTTGAGTGCTAATCTTGATCTCAGACGATTATCACAAATCCCCGAAGTACAGATTGTTATTTTACCAGAAAACTGATATTTCCCTTTCTATGGAAAGACCAGCAGAGTACGGAACCAGAAAATTCACCAGTTGTTCAAAGTGTTCATGGACAGGGCCGCTTGATTCTTTTGAAAAACAAGCGGCCCTGCTCAACAGTAAAATAAAATTGATCTGCCCGGCATGCGGTGGAGAATCCGATTTACAATCGAGTACTTTCCCGAAAGGACCAGAGACCATCCCCAATGATATGACGTTTGTGTCAGGAGGTCAGACCGGAGTTGACCGAGGTGCACTCGATGCTGCAATAGACCGCGGTTTGCCACATCGGGGCTGGTGCCCTAAAGGGCGCAAGGCTGAAGATGGCCCCATCCCCCCTAAATACAATATGCAGGAAATGAATGATTGGCAGTACTGGAAAAGGACAGAGAGAAATGTTCTTGATTCGGACGGCACCTTAATTTTTCCGGGCAACTGCGAATCCAAAGGAACTGCACTTACCATCAGGTTGGCCCGCAAGCATGGAAAACCCGTGGCAGTGATCCCTCTGGACGATCAGGATGCGCTGCAAACTATCAGGGCATGGATAGCTGCACACAAGATAAAAGTGATGAATGTAGCCGGACCACGGGAAAGCGGAGCTCCAGGAATCAGAAAGAAAGCCCTGACATTACTTAAAAAAATATAATCAGCCGGCAGGAAGAAACGATGTTTCTTTCAAAAGGACCTTTAATCTGCCAAGACTCTGGAGCAATTCTCCGTTATCCTGATTGATCGCAGCCCCCCGTAGAGTGCCCAATTCCTGTGCATAGTCCTCAAATCCAAAAGTCAGGGCTGCTCCTTTGGACGAATGTATCTTATCCCGAAAATTCGCAAAATCTCTTTTTTCCGCGCAACTGACCATTTCCTCGAGTTCCGCTGACAGAGAATCAACAAGAACAGGAACCAGATCCAACAAATCTGGATCAATGTATACTATGTTACGGGATGTATCAGCCAAGTCATGCTCCTTTCATAAATAAGATACCAGCTTCCAGCGCAGGAAGACACAATCAATTACTCCTTTTAATCAATTACCCTTTCAAATTAAATTATATATTTTACCATTAGCCAGCTTAGCTATAATATAGAAATCTTTCTGCTTGACTTCAAACGGCTTAGCCTTAATATATGAACAGTTGTTCACATATTAACATATCGAGTCAAATCATGACAAATAATTCAGATTGCTGCACCGGGCACAATCCCACACTGGGAGCGGTAGAACTAGTCGAAGCGAAGAGTTGTACCTCGGAAACACTGGATGAACTGGCTGCAACCTTCAAAATCCTCGGAGAGCCAGTCAGGATTAAAATCCTGCACGCCCTCTCCATAACAAATCTTTGCGTCTGCGATCTTTCAGAGCTTTTGGGAATGACTCATTCAGCAATTTCCCATCAGCTTAGACTATTACGAACTGCTCGCATGGTCCGGTTTGAAAAAAAAGGACGAAGAGCCATCTACAGCCTTAACGACAAACACGTGGAAATAATTATGCAGACCGCTCTGGCCCACATGCAGGGAGACGGTTGTGATATTCCGCAAGGAGATAAGAAATGATCGACACTATTCTGACCATCGGGCACGAATCATGGGAGGTTTTGCTCCAATCTGCGCCCTTCATGCTCTTGGGCTTCTTTATTGCCGGACTACTCAAAGCTTTTGTAGGTCCGGAATTCATTTCCAAAAACCTCGGTTCCGGCAAGACATCTGATGTACTCAAAGCCTCCATCCTCGGGGTCCCCATCCCCCTGTGCAGCTGCGGAGTAATTCCTGCCGCAGCTCAACTCCGTCAGCAGGGAGCAAGCAAAGGTGCTACAACCTCCTTCCTTATTTCAACCCCTGAAACCGGGGTGGATTCCATCGCAGTCACCTATGCCCTGCTCGACCCGGTAATGGCTATTTTCAGGCCCTTTGCTGCTTTTTTTACCGCTGTTGTAGCGGGCATCATGGTAGACAGAAATGAAAAGAAAAACGGTAACAACAAAGAAGCTCCTAAACTGATCCCGGATGCAGTACTACTCCCCAAAATGGAAGATACTCAGGAATCTTCAGGCTGCGGATGCGGTTCCCATGACAATAATGCGCATGATCACGACCATGGAAGCTGCGCTGATTCCGGTTCCGGTTGCGGTTGCGGACACAGTCATAACGATGATCGCCCGGATTCATTCTCCGGCAAGCTGTCATTCGGCATGAAGTATTCCTTCGGCAACCTGTTGCAGGATATCGGACTATGGTTCATCGGCGGGGTCATACTGGCTGGAGTATTCGGTGCGCTCATCCCGGACGGGTTTATTGAAAAAAACCTCGGTGATGGATTCCTCCCCCTGCTGATTATGCTGGCGGCAGCGATTCCTCTCTACGTATGCGCCACCGCGTCTACACCCATTGCAGCGGCATTGGCCTTGAAGGGCCTTTCTCCCGGTGCGGCACTGGTCTTTCTGCTGGCAGGTCCGGCCACAAATGCAGCCTCTTTCACTGTAGTAGCCAAGCTGCTTGGCAAGCGATCAGCTTTCATCTACCTCGGCTCCATCATCGGCTGCTCACTTGTACTGGGAATGTTTGCCAACTGGCTCTATTATTCACTTGGACTGAGCATTACTGACTGGGTCCAATCCGGTCAGGAAGATACACATGGTTTATTCTATACCATCTGCGCACTCATTCTGCTTGCCTTAATCGCCGTTCCCAAGGTAACAGCATTAGTGAAAGGTGAATCATTGCACGGGCATTCACACTAACTACCCCGTAGGTGAGAACAGGAGCAAGATATGACAGGTGAAGGCGTCGAAGCTATAATCATAATGCTGGTCATCATATTTGCCATTTTTAAAATGGTAAAAAGAACTGGAAACGGGCTGGGACAATCCTACTTCCGGGACAAATCTGAAGCGGATAAAAAAGAGATGGACAGCAATGAATAAAAGTAGTGCCGGAATTGAAGCGCAGTTGGAAGAACTGCGCGGATCGGAAAACTTTATCGGCTTTTGCGCCTTCGACCTTTTCCTTGATGACGATGAGTCAAAACGCAAGGACGGGGTACTCAAAATATCGCGCCACAACCTGACTCCGGAAGCAGGGTTTCTTAAGTTCACATTCATCGTGGATGTTTACGGAGATAAATTGATCCGCAAGCAGGTGTTAGACCTTTTCGCACGTTTTCATGACAATGAATTAAAATCCGAAACCGACCCGGATTTCATGTACATCAAGCCCCCGGAACCAGCTTCCCAAAAAGACCGGGCTTGGTTCATCGGCGAGGTATTCTTTCACTTTGACTCAGCAGAAGGCTCATCAAAGAAAAATGTGTACCGCTTCTTCCTGCCATTCCTGACCCTGCGCTTGCCCCTTGAGTTCAGCGATCTGCAATGGTGGGAAACAGAGGAAGAGGTGACAGAACATAAGAAGTCTGCCATTCAGACTATTACTGAATTTATTAAGAATAAATTCTAGGCGAATACTGAAAATGTCGCAGCTTATTTGCCATTGCTTTGGGTATACGTCAGAGGACATTGCAAGTGATGTGCTTAAAAATGGAAAATCGACAATTTTTGAGCGCATCATGAAAGAGAAGCAAAATGGAAGATGCCATTGCGCTATCCAAAACCCCAAAGGTCGTTGATGTCTCCCGGACATCCGCCAGTTGGTGGACCAGATATCTCAATCAGAAAACATCCAGCTCTCCACTGAAAACAGCCCATTTAAATAAACGAAAAATCCCCTGCGGCATCTGCAACAGGGGATTTTTTTTAATATCTTTGTAAAATAAAACTTAGAAATTAAAGCCGATCAGCTCGCGAATTTCTTCCATGTTTTCTTTGGCCTTGGCTTGTGCCTTGGCTGTGCCTTCGTGGAGAATATCCCAGACAAGCTGCGGATTTTCATCCAGATGACGACGGCGTTCCTGCATGGGTTCAAGAAATTTAGCCATATTTTCGGCCAGCAACTTCTTACACTCTACACAACCGCGGGTTGCGTTGCGACAGCCTTCCTCGATCTCAGCACAGGTCTCAGCATCGGTAAGCAGCTTGTGGTAGGGATAGAGGTTACAGACTTCAGGATCGCCCGGATCGGACTTGCGAAGCCTGTTCTTGTCGGTGAGCATGGACATAACCTTGGGCTTGACCTCTTCCATAGGTTCGCCGAGATAAATGCCGTTGTTATAGCTCTTGGACATCTTACGACCATCCAGACCGGGAAGCTTTGCGTCTTCAGTGAGCAGAGCGTTTGGCTCGGGGAAATATTCACCGTTCAGATGGTTGAAACGGCGGGCGATCTCACGAGCCAACTCCAGATGAGGAAGCTGATCCTGTCCAACAGGAACCTGCGAGGGCTTATACATAAGAATATCAGAAGCCATAAGTACAGGATAACCAAGAAAACCGTAGGTGTTCAGTTCCTTCTGAGCGAGTTCCTGCTTGATTTCCTTGTAAGTGGGGTTCCTTTCCAGCCAGCCCAGCGGGGTCAGCATGGATAGGATCAGGTGCAGTTCAATATGCTCCTTAACCTGGGACTGGTGGAAAATCACACACTTTTCAGGATCAAGTCCCGCAGCAATCCAATCCTTGACCAATTCAGGAACAAAGCCCTGAATCTTGCGGGGATCGGAATACTCACTGGTCATTGCGTGCCAGTCGGCAACAAAGAAATAACATTCATTGTCTTCCTGAATCTTGACCCAGTTGACCAGAACACCAAAATAGTGTCCCAGATGCAACCTACCGGTGGGTCTCATGCCTGAAACTATGCGATTGTTTGTCTTACTCATTTTAAAAATCTTGTATGCTTGGCGGTCCTAATGAACCAGAAAATTATAGAAAAAACTCATGGCCGGACTGATTATCCTGCCGAGCAGTCCGAGCATTGCCAGCACGATTACAATTACGAATCCGTACCGGAACGACATAAACTTGAATGCGGCCTCACGGGGCAGAAATCCGGCCAGAATCTTACTCCCGTCCAGCGGAGGGATGGGCAGCAGATTGAAAAAGCACAAAGCCAGATTGATAATAACACCCGCATTGGCAATCATCACCGAAGGCTCAAGAATCTTGAGCATCAGTGGTGACAGACCATTCACATCAAGTGAAAGAATCACCTTTACGACAATTGAGAACATTACCGCAAGTACCATGTTTGCCGCCGGACCGGCCAAAGCAACAATCATCATATCCCGCTGCGGATTTTTAAAATACATGGGATTGACCGGAACAGGCTTGGCCCAGCCGATCATGCGAGTCAGCACAAGGGCAAGGGTTCCCATCGGATCAAGATGCTTGATTGGATTCAAGGTAAGGCGTCCGGCCTGCTTAGCCGTAGGATCACCTAAAAGGTACGCGGCAAAACCGTGAGAGGCTTCATGGCAGGTAATTGCCAGAAGAAATGGTAAAGCAAGGATGCTTATTTCTTTGATTGTATTGGCGATATCGAACATGGATTGTGAGCTTGTTCGCTTTTTAGAAGTGATAAATGGCAGGCCAGGAGGGATTCGAACCCCCAGCATTCGGTTTTGGAGACCGACGTTCTAGCCGTTGGAACTACTGGCCTGCATTTATGGGCTTGAGACATCTCTGCCGTCAAAGCCAAGCGAGTACTAGCACCCTCATATAGGTTTGGCAAGTAAAAAAGGAGCCTATTTTCATAGACTCCCTAAAAAAGTTTAATTATTTTAGGACTCAGCCAACAAGAATGGAACCGCAAATCAGCCTAAAGCCTGCTCCACCTTTTCCTTCAACTCGCTCAAATCAACGGATTTCACCACATAATGATCTGCCGCTATGGATTTCATGTCATGCTTGAAGCTGTCATAGGCAGTGCTGAGGATCACCGGAAGTTCCTGATCCTTCTGCCTGATCTCCTGCAAGAGATCCAAACCAGAACGGTTGATACCAAGCTTGATGTCCAGAATTACGAGATCGGGACTCTCCCGGCCGATAACCGAAAGTATATCTTCGGTACCGTCAGAAGTAGCCACAGTGTAACCTCCGGCCTCAAGCTCTTCCCTGTAGAGCATCCGTATATGTTTTTCGTCGTCAACGACTAAAATTGTTTTCTGAGCCATATGCAACTCCTTGAAAGTCGTTTTTCATTATTAACAGTTTAGTTCAATATTCAAGCTCGGGTCAACATTTATAGGCTTTTTTTTCATCTATGCGCCATTTAGATTGCACACGTCTAATTCATGTCTTAAACCTAACCCATACTAACAGCGTTTTCCCGTTCTGGCTGCATTTTTTTCTATTTTTCCTCGATTGTAACTTTAAGAGACAAAATTCTATCTCGTTGAAGTAGGAAAAGCTTGATGAAAACGCACTTAAACGCTAAAGCCCTAAGCCTCGGACATCATCATATCATATAATAAAGAAAAAAGGAGTCTGCCCATGGTAATTGTCAAAATCGAACCTGAAGGCCAGACAGTAGAATACACAAAACTTAAGACAGTCCTGCAATTACTGAACAAACAGGGGCTGCATCACACCGACACACTGGTCATCCGCAATGGTGAACTGCTCACCCAGGACGAATGGATCAATCAAGGCGATGAAATAACACTCAGAAAAGTAATTTCCGTAGGGTAATAATATGAAATGCAAGGTATGCAAAGAAAAGGCATTTGTTGCACTGCCCAGTCACAACGCCGCGTTCTGCAAAGAGCATTTTAATGCTTTTTTCATGAAGCAGGTTGCTCAGGGTATCAGAAGACGCAAGCTCCTTGAACCTGATGACAAGGTGCTGGTCGCCCTTTCCGGGGGCAAAGATTCCCTCGGACTCATGTACGCTCTGGCCGAACTTGGTTACAATGTGACCGGGCTGCACATTGATCTGGGAATTTTCGAATCATCCATCAAAGCCCGCTCCGTGGTGGAAGATTTCTGTAAAGATAAGGGCTACCCGCTGCGTATTGTGGAACTTGAACAAGAAGGCGTACCCATCCCGCTGATCAAGAAGCACATCCGCCGCCCTATCTGCGCCATCTGCGGTAAATTTAAACGCCATTATTTCAACAAGGTTGCCATTGAAGAAGGCTACACCGCTCTTGCCACCGGACATAACCTTGATGACGAAGTTGCGCGCCTCTTCGCTAACACTCTGCGCTGGGATCAGGGATATCTTTCTGATCAGGGTCCGGTGCTGCCTGCGGAGAACGGCTTTGCCAAGAAGGTAAAACCTCTTTTCCGGGTCACTGAATATGAAAGTGCCATATTTTCATTTTTGGCAGACATTCCCTATCATCACCTGCCCTGCCCCTACAGCTCCGGAGCCAGTTTCACCGGACACAAGCTGCTCTGGCGGGATATGGAACTACGCAGTCCCGGCACCAAACGAGCTTTTTACAAAGGATTCCTTGATCGCGGTCGTCCCGCATTCTCCGCCTTGGAAAAAGAAGAAAAGGATTACGTGATCGCACCCTGCACCGAATGCGGTTACCCCACATCTGCCGGAAAATGCAGCATTTGCAGACTTAGACGCCAGTTGCAGGAATCCATTGAGCAAGAATCCATGGAAACAGAAAAGGCATGAGCAACCCCAAGGTTTCGGTAACCATGCCCTGCTACAATTGCGAGTCCACTGTGGGCGCGGCAATTGAAAGCATTCTCGGCCAGAGTTACGAGGATCTTGAACTTGTTGCCGTAGACGACGGTTCAGCAGACAACACCGCCGAAATACTTAAAAAGTACGCATCCCGTGATTCACGATTGAAACCGCTATTCCTTGAGCATCAAGGTGTGGTAGGCGCAGCCAATGCAGCCATAGAGGCTGCTTGCGGAAGCTATATAGCACGTATGGATGCTGATGACTTGGCCCTGCCGCAGCGCATTGGAAAGCAGGCCGGACTGCTGGACCGCGACCCTGAAACCGGACTGACTGCCTGTCGGGTAGGTTTCGGCGGGGACCGCGAAAAGAACGGCGGTTACGCCCATTACGTGGACTGGATTAACACCCTCGTCGGTGCAGATGAAATTTCCCTGAACCGCTTTGTGGAATTTCCTTTTGCCAATCCGTCCATCATGATGCGTAAAGAACTCATTCAGAAACACGGCCCTTTCAGGGATGGAGATTTTCCCGAAGATTACGAACTAGTCCTGCGCTGGCTGGAAGCCGGGGTAAAGATGCGTAAGGTGGATGAAGAGCTGCTCATCTGGAATGATCCGCCGGACCGGTTATCACGCAATCATCCTAAGTATACAATTGAAGCCTTCTATCGCATTAAAAGTAGTTATCTATTCAACTGGCTGCAAAACTATCTCGGGCCCAATCCCAAGGTTGGCATAATCGGCTCCGGACGCACCTCCCGCAAACGATATAAAATGCTTGAGAGCCTCGGCGTGGAAACGGCCTTCTACGTGGATGTGGACCCGCGCAAGGTAGGCATGCTCATCCACGGCAAAAAAGTCCTGCACCGTGATGAAGTCCCTCCGGCGAGAGATACTTTTTTGCTTTCCTACGTAGCCAGTTGGGGCGCACGAGATGAGGTTGCCCAATTTCTGGATACACGCGGTTATATGATGGGGCGGGATTACTTGCTGGTTTCGTAAGTATTTTTAAATTGAAAAATTATCTAAGCAGGTCCGGCATGCAAGCTGAATGATTTGATAACCTGCTCTAATAATGCATCTGCCTCACTCTTGAACTTACTGAACTTTAGGCCGATAGAGACATTGGTCGAGCCGCTGACCACATTACGAACAACCCCAACTCCACTAATCTCGGGTCCGTCACCATTCATCTTGAAAGCAAAATCAGCCGTTAAATCTTGTCCCATATTAAAGAAAATATTCCCATCAGGAAGGGTGAATGATATCCTCCCTCCACCTTTTGAAATATCTTTAAAGACTCCCTGCAACTCTGTGCCTCTAAAAAGAATGCGTACTGGTTGAAAGCATTCAACACGCTCATTCTTTCGTAAACTAACCTTCTCAAAGGACTCAGGATAGCTCAGATAAAGAATAGGGTAAGGATACTTCATAACTCTGGTCACCGTTGAACGGAACCCGCATATAAAGCAGCCCTTGCATTTTGCTCGAACAGTTACGTCTGGATCATCAGCCAAAATCCGCTGATATTCTCTTTCTCTTAACGCTGGAAGCCATACAGAAAGAAATACACCAGATTTAAAACCAACAACCTCCCCCCAAAGACGCTCCTGAGTCGTAAACAATTCAATGTTGACACTCTCGCCCTGCTGAAGCCCAAGATTGTCCAAAGAACCACACGAAAGAACTGAAAACTTAGTATTGCCTGCAACCATTAATTAAGCCCACCATAAATAAATCGATCAGCGATAATTCCCCTAAACTAAAAGCGGAATTAGTATACAACTTATAACGACCAAAAACAAGGCTCTACATAGCCACATACCGAATAATCTTTATATTATAATCTCAGCGCAAGTATTTTAGCACTCATTTTATTGTCAATCACAAAATCTTCTTCATAATCCCGCAACAACGCATCATCATATCAATCAAGCGCTAATCAGACTCTGACAACTCATGCCCTCCTGATATTTTAACCCTGTTTCAACAATACTATTTTTAATCATCACCTTGGCAATATTCCTTCCCGCAGGTTATAAGACTGATAAGAATCTAATCTGACTCCATCCATCAACAATTTAAATGGGAGGTCCGGGAAATGACTGGTAATCGATATTGGACAAAAAGAATTGCTATATTTTTAAGCGGTCTGCTCCTGTGCCTTGGACTTGCCGTATCAGCAAACAGTGCTTCACAACCGACGGTTTCAAACGATACAACGCAACTCCTGCCGGTCGTAGAGGAATTCAAGGAGCTGATTGAAAACGATCCGAAACTATTTATGCTTTTTACACAGATGTTCGAGATGGTGCCTGACACGCCGAAATTCAAGAAAGATCCGGCAGGTAATCCGCAAATCCGCAGCTACGTTCAAATGTTGCAAAAACTGAGTGACATTTCACAGCAAGCACCTGAATTCAACGAAACCCCTATGGTGGGTTTTCCCATCAATTCCATTTTGAACTGGCCCATGGGCACCTCAGCCGGAACAAGTGCTTTTCTCGATACACGGGTCAATGCCCAGCTAAAAAAGATACTCAACCAGTGGGCAGTATTCCTCGGATCTCCGGACTCCCGTTACGTACTCAGTGACAATCCCAAAAACGGATGGTTTGGGCGTGATGCTCAAAAGGCCATGCCGGGATTTGCAAAAGACTTCATCTGCGACCCGGACAAGCCATACCACGGGTTCGCCTCATGGGACGATTTTTTCACCCGCCAGTTCCGCAAAGGACGCCGCCCGGTTGCCGCCCCCAACGATAAATCCGTTATTGCGAACGCCTGCGAATCCGCCCCGTTCAATCTGGCTAGAAATGTTAAACTGCGGGATCAATTCTGGATAAAAGGTCAGCCGTATTCGCTCTACCACATGCTTGACGGCGACCCGCTGGCCGCCAGATTCGAAGGCGGAACCATCTATCAAGCTTTTCTGAGCGCACTCAGTTACCACCGCTGGCACAGTCCGGTCAGCGGCAGGATCGTAAAGACAAAAGTGATCGACGGGTCATATTACGCCCAGTCCCCCACGGTAGGATTTGATCCGGCCAGCCCCAACAGGTCTCAGGGCTACATCACCCAGGCGGCGGCCAGAGGGCTTATCTTTATTAAAGCGGATAACCCCGACATAGGTCTAATGGCAATCATGTTTGTCGGCATGGCGGAAGTCTCTTCTAACGAGATAACTGTTTACGAAGGCCAGCACGTAAAAAAAGGCGATCAACTAGGCATGTTCCACTTCGGCGGCTCAACACATGTGCTCATATTCCGCCCCGGTGTGAATCTCTATTTCGATCTGCGCGGTCAAATACCCGGTCTCGAAACGAAAAACATTCCGGTACGCTCCCGCATAGCCACTGTCCGTTAAATCTTGAAATCACGCCCAGAATTCCAACAAAAAAAGCCTCGGCGCAATTGTGCCGAGGCTTTTTTTGACCTTGCTGCAAAATTACCCCAGCACAGCTTCGCTCACCTGCTCAGAAATCGCAAAATCAGCATCAAATTCCAGATCACCAATGGCAGTAACCGGAATCATGCCGCCCAATGAATTGAGGGCATAGACGTGATCAAATTGATCGACCTCAACAAGCTTTATCTTTGCGCTTTGAATCTCGATATATTCAGAAGCAACAGTCTGGGCCGTGCCGGGAAGTTTATAATCAGTCTGGGACTCGAAGAAGGTCCCGCCTTTTCTAAAAAGCAAGGAAGCGAAGGAGGATTCAAGCACATTACCATCAAAATCCTGCAATAAAGCATCATCAAATCCATCAGCCAAAGCATCCTGCCATGCATTCAGATAATCCATGCGATTGGTGGATTTGTGAGCCATAAGCGGAGAGAGAAAAATATGTGGGCACGGCTTTAGAGTCCAAGTGCGATTCGTGATGTACTCAAAAGGGGCCGCGCAAACTATGGGCAAAGTACTGCCCTGTTCAACCGGAAAAAATATATTCACCCGTGCAAATTTATTATCCAGCCCATTTGCTGATAACACTTCACGGATGATGGGATTGTAATCCAAAGCCTTCTCAGTAATATTAAATTCAGCAAGGCTCTTGCGCGCCCGCTGAAGATGCAAATCCAAATGGCAAATTTTGCTGCCGTTCCAACAAATGGTCTCGAAAAAACCGTACCCGGTTCTGAAAGCGAGCTGGGCAAGATCAAGGCTGACCGTATCTTCGATGAATTCACCATTCCTGAAATAAATCATACTGACTCCGGATCAAGGATTTTGCCAGCTTTGGCAATTGTTTCCTTGTACTCCGCTTCGGGGTCGGAATCAATGACAATGCCGCTTCCGGCCCAGTAATCGAGTTTCGTGGTTTCCCGGTCATAGACAGCAGTTCTGATGGGGATCGATGAAACCATATCCTGTGGGCCATGAATAAGCACGATACTGCCGCAGTAAGGCCCACGCACGTGCGGTTCGAGCCTATCGATAAGCTCCATGGAACTTTTCTTAGGACATCCGGTAATGGACCCGCCGGGAAAAGCATTCAAGAGCAGGTCGATGCAATCCCGTCCTTCTGCCAGCTCCCCGCGTACCCGGCTGAACATCTGCAACAGATTATCCACCGCAAATACGGACTTGTGATCCTCAACAACCACCGATCCATAACTACAGTCAGCGGAGATATCATTGCGGATCAAATCCACAATCATGGAAAGTTCGGAGTCTTCTTTTATAGAATTTTGGAGCGAGTAAACCTGCTCTTCGGAATATTCATCAAAGCGCAGAGTTCCTTTGATGGGTTCCGAAAGCACCCGGCCCTGCTCCACCCGCAAAAAAAGTTCCGGAGAAGTAGAAACAATTACTTTTCCACCGCTGCTAAAGAGCGCGTAGTAAGGTGCGGGATAACGTTTATGCAGCCCGAAGAACCAAAGTACGGGATCAACTTTCCCACCATCCATGGTTAAACGAGTGGTCAGGTTCAGCTGATAGGTGAGGCCATCCCGGATATATTCAAGAGTGCGGGACACTCCATCTTCATACCCCTGTTTATCAAGGGACATACAAATATCGCCTTCAGCAAAAGACGGCAGTTTAACATCAGGAATTGCTTCAGCTTTCTGTATCGAACCCTCAATTACTAATCGATAAGCTTCGTTAGTACAGAGTGATTTCAGGGAAGATTTACCACCGTCATGAACCAGTACCGCGCGGTACTTTTTCAAATGCAATAGGGGAAACTCAGCATCCTTATTGCTTCCCACCCCGCGCAATTTATGTCCAAGCTCATAAGAAAGATAGCCAATAACGGGGCCGTCTCCGGCAAAACAGAATGCCTTCATTTTTGCAGAAACGTCTGCGCCGGAGATATCGGACTGGAGAACAAGTTCACCCTGCGGCTCAATGCCCAGATAGCTCATGCATGAATCAGGAAAATTCGGTGAACCTAGCAACACATCCGCTTCATGCTCACGCACGAAATGGAAAGCGATTTCCCGGAACCGCTCGAAGCTACAGGAGTCCGAAATGATGGAGGGCGAATTCAATGAAAACTCCGGGTTGCTCGGTTAGAAAAGATTCCGGGTGAAACTGGTAACCCAGCAGGGGCAAATTTTCGTGGGCCACTGCCATAGGAACCTGAGCACTGTTCTTGCTGAGTAATTTCAATCCCCGTCCCAACTCATCACAATAAAGAGAATGATAGCGGGCCACGGCCAAATTTTTACCGACAAAATCAATGCGCTCGGTGCGGCCGTGAAAGCAGCCGTCCAGCCTTGCGGTGCGACCGCCGAAGTATTCATTAAGAATCTGCATGCCGAGACATATCCCCAGCACAGGCAGACCGGATTCGATCACCAGCTCATAACCCGGATAATCAGCGGGGCATCCGGGACCGGGTGAAATTATGATCAGCTCGTATACGCTGAGATCAAACGCAGCCTCCCCACCCAATACTTGCGCATAAGAAAATACCGCAATCTCCGCCTCCGCAATTTCGCGGGCCAAAAGATGCTCAAGGTTATTGGTAAAGCTGTCGTTGTTATCTATGAGAAGTATATTCATGGTCTGTGGCGGGTATTTACTTCATCGCCTGATCGGGCACAAGCATGATATGAAGATTCAAACTGGCTATGTTGCGCTTACACGGCTCAAAATGTATATGTACGAATAACCATACAAAATCCCTCCCCCTAATAAGGATTCCAAAGGAGATTATCTGTTCCACTCTCAATATCCGTAAGACTCGAGCATAAAGCTCTCGCCTAACGGCTATAGGCCTTTGGCCGCCGGAGGCGAAATCTCATATCCAAAGCGCGTAGCGCATCATATCCCTTCTTGGAGCAAAAATGGACTGTATATCAAAAAGAGCCTGTGAGATCACCCCGTTCTTAGTCATGGACATTCTGGAAAAAGCGCAGGAACTGGAACGGCAGGGCCGCAGCATCATCCACATGGAAATCGGTGAACCGGATTTCGACACCCCGGAATGCGTCAAACAAGCCTCCATCAGAGCCATGGAATCCGGCGAAACCCACTACACCCACAGCCTCGGTATCCCGGAACTGCGCGAGGCCATCAGCAAATATTATCGAGAGACTTACGGGGTGGACGTTGATCCGGGCCGGGTTATCATCACCCAAGGCACCTCCCCGGCAATGCTGCTGCTCTTCACCTTTATTTTAGATCAGGGCGACAACATCATTGTTTCCGACCCATGCTACGCCTGCTACAGCAATTTTATTTCCTTTTCAGGAGCCGAAGCCAACTCCATCCGCACCTTTGAAGAAGATGGATTTCAGTACAGACCGGAAGCAATTGAAAAAGCAATCAATGAGCGCACCAAGGCCATCCTGATCAACTCGCCCTCCAATCCCACTGGAACTCTGCTTTCCCCCCAGCGGATGGAGAAAATAGCCAAGATGGGACCGTGGATTATCTCCGATGAAATTTACCACGGCCTTGTCTATGGTGAAAAAGAACACACCATCCTTGAATACACGGACCACGCATTCGTGCTCAACGGTTTTTCCAAACTTTTCGCCATGACCGGATGGCGGCTGGGCTACATCATCGCCCCGGAAAAATACGTGCGCCCCATGCAGAAGCTCTGCCAGAACTTCTTTATCTCGGCCAACTCCATGGCCCAGCATGCCGGGGTAGCCGCACTGACCGAATCATGGGACGAGGTTAACCGTATCAAGGGTATTTATGATGAACGGCGCAAGTTCCTGATCCAGCGGCTGCGCGAGATCGGCTTTGATCTCAAAGTGGAACCCACTGGAGCATTCTACGTGCTGGTCAACATGAAACACCTTGCGGCAAAATTCGAGGGAAGTTCCCTCAAGCTGGCTTTTGATATCCTCGAAAAGGCGGGAATCGGAGTCACTCCGGGCATTGATTTCGGTGAAGGAGCCGAAGGATTTATTCGTTTGTCTTACGCCAATTCAATGGAAAATCTAGCTGAAGGGATGGATCGGTTGGAGAGGTATGTAAAAGAAAACAGCTAATTCCCAGCTGCTATAGATTTAACCCAAAAAGCTCTACGAGTTTTCCGCTGGGCTTTTTAATTTGATGGAATATATTACACCTATGGGCTATATTCAGGCACATGAAAAAGTACCAAAAAAATAACGGCTTCACAATTCCAGCTTATATCCTCACTCTCTCCTTTCTCGCTGCCATGTGGCAACTATGGCACTACGCGCCGATGCTTCCCACTGAAATAGTGACCAAATTCGGTAATGGAGGTAGGCCGCAGGAATACGAGTCGTCGTCTACATTTATAAACCAAAACTTTCTTTTATACTGTTTTCTTACCGGATCAGCTCTGTTGTTCCGTTACTTCGGCATCAAGTTCCCGGACAAATTCGTAAACCTGCCTAACCGTGAATATTGGCTGGCCCCGAAAAGAAAAAACAAAACTTACAGGCGACTTACAAATTTCGTCTACCTATTTTTTGCCAGCACAATATTATGTAGCCTATCCATGACGCAGTTAATAATTGATGCCAACCTCTACCTAGGCACACCATTCAGCAACCTGACGGCCATGATGTTCATTCTGTCATATTGCGCTATTGTTTGCGGCTTGTTGATTTATATATTTCGTAAATTCAGAATTACAAATTCCCAAAAGAACTGATAAACGCTTCAATTCCAGCAGGTACATCAACCTTACACCTCTTACAATCTCTGACCACCCGCTTCAGGTATTCACGAATACTGCGCGCATCATCGTTTTTCCCCTGCGCCAGAAACAATCCGTGCAGAACAGGATAGGCTTCCAGCACAAAGCGGTACTCCTTGTCATCATACCATGCTTACATGGCCCGTTTGATGGGTACAATTGGGAACGTAAAAACTATCGTAGCTCATGGTCAGCCCTTTGGAGAGCAACTCCGGGAGATGAACATAACCCGTACCCACTCCCCAATAAATTCGGTCTCATCCTTAACCATGGAACAGATAGCGGCGTAGTTCATGATTGCTGCTTCCTTAATAAAAATTCCCACCGACGCATTCAACGCCGATGGGAATATAAGTAGCCTATGATCCTATGTTTCTCAACAATACGATCAGTTTTATTTCTGTAACCTATACTTCAACCTTCCCGCCGACCTTCTCCATCTTGATGAAGAACATGAGCAGGGCCGGGATCATGAACACGGTGAATACAGTGGACAAGGCCAGACCGCCGAGTACTACCGCTCCGAGTCCGCGATACAGTTCGGAACCGGGACCGGGTGCGATTGCCAGCGGGAGCATACCGAAGATGGATGTTGTGGCTGACATGTAGATTGGGCGTAGTCTTGAGCGGGTTGCTTCAAGCACGGCCTCGCGGTGCTCCATGCCCTCGTTACGAACGTTGTTCAGGGACTGGTGCACGATAAGAATCGCGTTGTTAACAACAACCCCGATCAAGATAACGAACCCGAGCATGGTCAACACATCCAGCGGCTGCGGAGCGATGAACAGGTTCTCCAGCTTCAGGCCGAGGAAACCGCCTGCGCCCGCAAGAGGCACGGTCAGCAAAATGATGACCGGGTAAATGAAGTTACCAAACAGGGCCGCCATGAGCAGGTAGGTAATGACCACCGCCAGCAGGAAGTTCCACTGCATGGCCTCACGAGTCTGAGTCAGCTTATCAGCCGCACCGGACATACGCACGTTTACGCCGTCCATGAGCCCCATTTCCTTAACCTTGGGAATAAGCTCGTTCTGGACAATATCCATAGCCTGCTCAAGAGGCATACTCTTGGGCGGAGTGATCTGCAAAGTCACGGTCCTCTGCCGCTCAAGATGGCGGATCTGGGTAATACCGTAGGTCCGCTCCAAATTGGAAAGGGAAGATACCGGGACCGCCCAGCCTTGCGGGGTTGCCACAAGGGATTCGTAGAGGTCTTCCGGGGTACCGACCCGATTTTCCGAGGCCATGAGCTTCAGGTCAATCTTCTTTTTACCTTCTTCTTTAAAATCACCGATCTTACGGCCATCCATAAGCACATCAAGTGCCTCACCTATTTCCTGACTGGTCATGCCTGCCGCGCGCAGACGGTCACGGTCCGGCACGATACGCACTTCAGGGTAAAGCATTTCAAGTGACGGGATGGGACGAACCTGCCCGCCGGGAATAGCCTGCCGCGCCATGCCGAACATGGTTCCGGCAGCAGCCATAAGTTTAGGTAGTTCCGGTCCGCTGAAATCAACAGCGACCATACGCCCTTTACCTAAACCTGTTTCAAAAATGGAAGCCTGAATACTAACCCCGAACATGCCCGGAATTGAGTTCATGATGCGGTTAAAAAGCGGAATCATAGCCGCTGGGCGATCCTCGTCCTTAGAAATGGCACCGAAGAGGTTAATATCCGGGGCAGAGACGTAGAACAAACTCTCAACCTGTGGGAATCCGTCCTTTTCCGCTTCCATATACGGCTTGGTCTGAGCAGCAATATATTCGCCGATTGAATCGCGTTCTTCAAATGAAAGCCCCGGCGGCGGGATGAGGATGGACAGGACCAGGTTCCTGTTACCCTGCGGCAGGTATTCCATTTTCGGAAAAAATGAAATTACCAGCAAAGCTGAGGCCGCTACGAGGATGGCGACGGTGGAGAGCCTTGTGGCCCAGTTACGGATAGCGAGGCTGAGCAGCCCCATAATTCCATCAGAAAATTTAGCCCCGATTCCGGTCAAAATGTTCTTTTTAACTTTCTTCGTGCGCTTGGAAAATGAGTAAAACTGCTTAGCCAGCATGGGAATAACTGAAATGGACACAAACAGGGAAAGCGAGATAGCGCAGGTAACCGCAATGGCGATATCCTTAAACAACTGACCTGCTTCCTCTTCGATAAATACAACCGGAAGGAAGACTGCAACTGTCGTCAGGGTCGAAGCCAGAACCGCGCCCCAGACCTCACTGGCCCCGTCATAAGCAGCCTTATATGGCGACTTGCCCATGCCACGGTGACGGTCAATATTTTCGAGAACAACAATAGCGTTGTCCACCAGCATACCGACCGCAAAAGAAATCCCCGACATACTGACGATGTTAAGCGTCCTGCCCAAGCCGCCGAAAACAATAAATGAACCGACCACGGAAATTGGAATAGCAATAGCGACGATGACAGTTGCGGAAAGGGACTGCAAAAAGATGAGCAGCACGATAACCGCCAGCACACCACCGATAATGATGTTCTGCTTTACGAGATCAATTGCACCGTTGATGTACGGGGCCTGATCGTAAACCCAGTCAAGAAAAACACCTTCCTTGGCAAGGACTCCGGCATTAAGTTCTTCCACAACCGTACGTACGTTCTTAGTCACTTCCAGAACATTGGAACCGGGCTCCGGCTTAACCCCGACTGCTATGCCGGGAATACCGTTGTGAAGCATCGCCACAGTACTCTTCTCAAACCCGGAGACAACCCTGCCGACATCAGCAATGGTTACCCTTTGCTGACCGGAGGAAGTAATTACAACACTCTCGATCTCTTCAGGACTTTTGAACTCCGAAGTGGTGCGGATACGGTAATCACGACGCCCCACGCCGAGGTTACCGGCGGAAACGTTGGCGTTCTCGCTTTTAAGAACCTGCGTGACCTTGTCGATGGTCAGGTTGTAGGCGGCCAGCTTTTCCGGCGCAATAATGATGTGCATTTCCTTTTCAGTACCGCCGCCGATGAACAGGTCCGCGACACCGTCCACGCGCTCAAGATACTGACGCACTTCATCTTCAAAGTAAGTAGCAAATTCATTAATATGATGCTTATTCTCAGGCAGGGTCCGCAGGATCATCCAGATTACCGGGGAAGCCGAAGCACCTGTGGCAGAAATAACCGGACGGTCTGAATCCGAGGGATATTTCTTAACCTCGTTTAACTTGTTGGAAACCCTGAGCAGTGCATCATCGATGTCGGTTCCGATCTTGAAACGCAGGGAAATCCGGCCAAAGCTGTCAAAGCATTCGGACTCCATTTCCAGCAGTCCAGTGACACCTTTGAGTACTTTTTCCTGCTCCTCAATGATGTCACGCTCAATTTCATAGGGGGTTGCCCCAGTCCACGAGGTTACAACTGTAATTTCCGGTTCGGTCACTGACGGTGAAAGCTGATACGGCAGACCGGAAAGGGCCAGACCGCCGAACAGAACCAACAGGATAACTCCCACCAGCACCGAAACAGGTTTTTCAATTGAAAATTTAACAAAATCCATGAATTACTCCGGCCCGCCGGGCTATTTATTATCGATGACCACGGACTGACCGGGCCTGAGTCTTTCGTTACCTTTGGTAACTATGTCCATTCCGGCCTTGAGACCCTTGCCACGCACTCCGGCATTCATTCCTTTAAAGCCGATAACCTGCACCGGGAAGGGCTGAGCCTTACCGTCGACAGCTGCAATGACCATGGTGGTTCCACGTAGGGTGATGACCGCATCACGGGGAACAACAACCGTCTCGCTTGCGATGCCGTTGGGCAGGGAAACACGCGCTTCCATACCTTGGGCAAAACGTTTTTTGCCGTTAATCCTGATTTTTACCGGAAAAGTTCGGCTGGCAACATCACCACTCTGAATAACCGCAAAGACTTCGCCCTTATACTCATTCCCACCGGCAGTAATACTGACGACAAGACCGGGCTTGACCACTTGGGCAACATCCTGCGGTACGTTGACCACAACATCGTAACTGGTGTTCATACCCAGCTTGACCACATCGGCACCCACTGAAAGCCATTCACCGAGGTAAACTGTGCGCTTAAGCACAATACCGTCAAAAGGGGCACGAATCGTTTTTTTAGAAAGCTGAATCTGCAAACGACGGAGCTTAGCCTGCGATGAGGCAAGTTCGCTTTCCATAGCAATAGCTTTGAACCGCTTGGAATCGTACTCCCCTTCGTGAACGGAGCCGCCTTTAAAAAGTTTGGTGATGCGCTGCGAATCGCGCTTGGCAAGATCATAATTAGCCTTGGACTCAGCATAGGCAGCTTTAGCAGCACGAATCTCAGTATTAAGCAGGTCGGAGCTGAGTCTGATCAACACCTCGCCCCTCCTGACAATGTCCCCTTCCTCCACATCTACCCTGACGATTTTGCCGCTTACTTCGGATGCAACATCGGATGTTTCGGAAAAGTACACAGTACCAATATAGGAAGACTCAGGTGCAACCTGTCCGGCAAAAGACTTGGAGGTAACCACATTTGCTGGCGGCATCTGAGGCGCCTTTTTCTCAGCAGCGAATGCTGGGCAGGCAGAAAGTACGAAAATCAAAAAAAATATTATCTGGTGCATAGATCGGCTCCGATATGAATTATAACTTTATTTCTGACGGCCACACATTACGTGAGATCACAATATAGTCAACTGAGATTTAATCTCATTAGCATATGCAACTGCTCACCCACTCAACCAAAAGTATGAATTATAAAAACTGCACTTGGACAAATTTATAATTTACTCTCCTGAAAACAAACTGGCATTTTTGATCAACATCAAAATTTATCCCCAAGCACAAAAATGAATAAACTATTCGCAATTATTATACTTTCAGCATTGTTATTAACAGCAGATCCATCGGCTGCCCTGACCATACAGAATAAATGTAAATATCCTGTTGCGGGATCAATCACTGTTGCGGAAAGCAATGTAAGTGTGGCTCAGTTCAGGCTTATTCCCGGTCAAAAGAAACACATGCTCAAAGGTTTTAACAAAATGCAGCTCATAGTGCGCACCATCCCGGATGTATACGACCTTGAAAAACTCAAAATAACCTCTACCGAAATCAACAACCCGGACAGCCACATAGAATTGAAACAATCACCCAAGGGCATTAAGTACAAAGTGGAATAAATTTCCCGGCCCACAACTTTCCAACAAAAAAGCCCTCCCCGCGCATGGCGTGGGGAGGGCTTAATACTTTCAGACTTCAATTATTACTGGGTAAGTCCTTTCAGCTACTTACTACAGATTGGCGAGAATAATCTCACCGAACTCTTTACAACCGACCTGTTCGGCTCCGCTGATCTGGCTTGCCAGATCCACAGTAACTCTTTTGGCCGCCAGAGATTTTTCAACCGCATTCTTAATCAGAACCGCGGCTTCGCCCATATCGTTATTTTCCAGCAGCATAGCACCGGAAAGCAGAATACTTCCGGGGTTTGCAAGGTCTTTACCGGCGATAGTCGGTGCTGTTCCATGGGTTGCTTCATAAATGGCAAGCTTGTCACCCATGTTTACGCCCGGGGCAAGTCCAAGTCCGCCAACCTGTGCGGCAAGCGCATCAGAGAGATAATCCCCGTTTAGGTTGGTGGTCGCTACCACGCTGTACTGCTGGGGACGCATGAGCAACTCCTGAAACATGGCGTCGGCAATGCGGTCATTGATGACAACCTTTCCAGCTGCATCTTCGCCCTCTTTGACAACCTGCCCGGCATAATCTTCCTCAGCGAGATCGTAGCCCCACTGACGGAAACCGCCCTCGGTAAATTTCATGATATTGCCTTTGTGTACCAGAGTCACGGATTCGCGATTCTGGTCAATAGCGTAATCAATGGCCCGGCGCACCAGACGTTTGGAACCTGCGGGAGTGATGGGCTTGATGCCGATCCCGGCAGTGGGATCAATTTTGGCACCCATTTCATCAACCAGAAAATCAATTACCCTTTTAGCTTCGGGAGAAGCAGAGCTCCACTCGATACCGGCATAAACGTCTTCGGTGTTTTCACGGAAAACCACTATGTCCACCAGATCGGGACGCTTGACCGGAGATTCTATCCCTTCAAAATAGCGAATGGGACGAATGCAGGCATAGAGATCAAAAACCTGTCTCAAGGTTACGTTGAGGGAACGGATTCCTTTGCCTACCGGAGTCTGCAAGGGACCTTTGATAGCCAGTTCCGCTTTGGCGAGAGTGTCGAGAGTTTCCTGCGGGAGATATTCTCCGGTGGCTTCATATGCTTTTTCACCGGCAAGGAGTTCAGCCCATTCAATTTTCTTTGCACCGGAGTAGGCTTTTTCAAGTGCGGCATCAATTACAGGACGGGCGGCACCCCAAACTTCCGGGCCGATACCGTCACCTTCAATGAAGTATACTTTTTTTGTAGACAAAATGATCTCCTTAAATCATGAGCACAGCTCCGGTTCCTTACGACTGTGCAATGGATAATACTAGGCAGGGCTGGACGGATTTTTTCGAGTTATTGCGTAAACTGAAAAGAGGAACCGGATGACGACCGTCCGCGGGCTGGACAAAAGGCAGGATTGTATCTGCATTTCTGGATTCAGGCAGCAGATATACGATGTTCTTGCAAAAAAGTAAAGATAGAGACTAAAACTACAGAGCAGCACAGCAGAGTTCGCAAAAAAAGCAAACAAAGAAATATTAATCAAAACGAAGCTGGTTCAACAGTACATAATTCACAATTCAGACAAAACGAAAAGGGAGGCCCGATGTTTCGGACCTCCCTTTCTGAGTGTATTGAACTCATCTGTGATACTAGCCACCGATGAGCTGCATTGCCATCCTGGGCATACCGTTTGCCTGGGAAAGCATGGCTACTGCGGCCTGAGTGAGGATCTGGTTCCTAGTGAACTCAGTCATTTCAGTCGCAACGTCTACGTCCGAGATGCGTGATTCCGCTGCTTGAACGTTTTCAGCCTGGATTGAGAGGTTGGTAATGGTGTTTTCCAGTCTGTTCTGGAGAGCACCGAGGTTTGCGCGAATCTTATCCTTGGATATAATCGCATTATTCAGCTTATCGAGAGACTCCTGAGCCATCTGCTGCGTGGAGATGGAGTTGCCTGCGGCAAGGCCAACACCAAGCGCGGAAGCTGTGGAGGTACCGATTGAGACGTAATAATAATCCTCAGCACTGTCGTTAGCGGTACCAAAGTGAACCTTGACCTTACCGGTTGACCTTGTGCCAGAACCATCATGAGCCCCTGAGATATTACCGTTCAACAGGTGGATTCCGTTGAAGTCAGTAGCATTCGCGATACGGGTAATTTCTGAAGCCATTGCCTGATATTCAGAGTCAATAATAAGACGCTGGTCAGAGTTATAAGTACCGGTTGAGGCCTGAGTTGCAAGTTCCTTCATACGGATGAGCTTTTCATCGATAACACCGAGAGCTCCATCAGCAGTCTGGATCATGGAGATGGCGTCGTTAGCATTACGGATACCCTGATTCAGGGACTTAACATCCGCACGCATGAGTTCGCGAATTGCCAGACCTGCGGCATCATCAGCTGCGGTTCCAACACGAAGACCTGAAGACAGGCGACGGGTTGAAACACCGAGGTTACCATATGATTCCTGCAAGTTACGGCTAGCATTCATGGCCATCAAGTTGTGATTAATTACGAGCGACATAATAATTCCTCCTTGAATTATTTAGAAAATTCGCCTGAGTGGGTCCTTCCACTCCGACCTTTTACTGGTTTGATTAGTCAGTACAAAATCCGCTTGAATTTCTACTGCATAAAATACCCTCCGGAACAGTTCGAGAAACGGCCTACAGCCTTTCAGCCCGGATAAACACCGACACATCACCTTGAGCATCTTCGGGCATTACCTGCATATGGACTCACGCAGGTGTCCGCTTAATCTTTGGTTAAGACTCGGGACTCCTTAACGAGTCCGCGACTCTGTACAGGCCCGGTCATACGGCGGCGATTCTCACATGTCCCGTTATGGGAAATATTCTCTACACGGGGTAACTCCGCACATTACCAACCTCCGAGAACCACACTCGACCAAATGCCTTTGTCTGCTCATGAAATCATCGGTATATTCTCCAGACACACCCCCTTATTGATTGGATAGAGATTTACTCTGCTGCTAGAAATGCAATGGGCGTGCCTGTCCTTCCTGAGGCGTTTATTTATTAACCAAAAGAATACACAAGACGCCGTTTAGACAGGTTTTTTAAAAACAAAGATTTCTTAATCTAAAAAAATAAATGAAAGGAAATTAAGGTCAGGAGGAAAGATCTGCCCTACATGAAGAGGAAATAATTTCCCAATCAAACGGGTCAGAAATAGTTTACAGGATAATCTTTCGAATATATGACCAAAAAAAGACCAGCAAAATAAAGACCTTTAGTGGAGCGAATAAATATTCCCCATGAAAATACGAAGTATTCACAGGCTTAATAGCCGGATAAGAAATTATCTCTGCCTTTTTCTAACCATATTCATTGCAAGTTCGCTCTGCTCAACAATCCTCTTCTTTTGGTCTGTTTCCAATGAAGTGGACAATAGAGCATCCACGTGGGCCAACTATCTGGTAGAAAGGGTTTCATTCTTGGAAAACGTAGTTACCTCCCGGGCAACTTTTGACCATGGGTTATCCATATTAAGAGTTACCCCGAAAGGAGAGGTCGTTAATACCCGGCCTTTTCCCATCGAAATAAAATCCATTGCAAAATCTCCTATTTTCAAAAGAGTAAAAGACTTCCAGCCGGGGCAATCACTGCTCATAAGACAGCCGGAACCGGGAGAGGAAGAATCGAGACATGATAATATCTATCTTATCCAGAGGCTGGACCACAGCTTTGCCATAGCAAAAGTTCCATCAGAGAGCCTGCTTCCTGTTTCCCCCAACAAAACGGAGTTGTACGTAAAGGATAGAAACGACAACTGCCTTTATCACACTGCAAACAGCCACTTTACCGACGCTTACCAGATGGGCAGTCTATTTTTTTCCCATTTCCACGTTTATTCATCCGCAAAGGCCGAAGTCTCCAATTTCGGGGGGGTATCAATAACTGTTGCCAAAGACATCTCCACTGAATTCTATGCTGGACTGCTCCTGATAACATTTACCGCGATATGCTTGGCCATATTAACCAAAAGGTCCGCCTTCCTGACCTGGGATCTCGAAAAGAATGAACAGGATTTTATCAGAATCAACAACTTGCTAAAAAGGGTAGCAGCCGAGCCGAATGAAAAACTGCCCCACCTATCGGCAATCGAGCATACCGCACAGCGCATTCGCGAAATAGATTGGGAAACCGAAGCCCGCAAGATGTCATTTCTGGAAAACAGAAACTATATTACTGCCACAGCCTTCTTTTCCGGCAAGATCCTCAAACTGCTTGATGAAATATCAGCCCACTCACAAATGCTTGCCCATTCAAGGCAGGAATATAAGGATCTGATTCATACCGCTCGCAGCATCATCATGAGAATAGACAGCGAAGGGAAATGCACTTTTTTTAATGAATATGCCCAACATTTCTTCGGATATTCAGACCAGGAAATGATCGGTAACAGCGTTATCGGAACTCTGATTCCCAAAACAGAACTAGGAGAATCCGAACTTGAAAAGCTGGTCCAATCTATAACCAATGCCCCGGAAGACTTCCCAGCCAACACCAACCAGAACATCCGCAAAGACGGAAGTATGACTTGGGTCCACTGGACCAACAGCCCTATATTTAATGAAGATGGTGAACTTACGGAAATACTCTGTGTCGGGACGGATATTACCAAACGTAAAAAAATAGAGACAGAGCTTCAGGATACGCGAAACTACATCCGAAATATTATAGATTCCATGCCCTCAGTAATTATCGGAGTGAACAGTCAATCCCAAATAACCCAATTCAATACTGCGGCCCAAAAAATGGCTGTTATTCCTGCTGATAAAATTGAAGGAACAGAAGTTGAAGAGGCTTTTCCGTCGCTGACTAAATATGCATACAGCATTGCACAGGCGATTGAGAACGGGACGCCTGAAACCGATATCCGAACTCAAGGATTGATCGGACCAAACAGCCATCAGGATATAATCATATACCCGCTGCATGACGGAATGAACGGTGCAGTAATCAGGATTGATGACGCCACCGAGCGGGTCCAGATTGATGAAATGATGATCCAGACCGAAAAGATGATGTCCATTGGTGGTCTTGCCGCTGGAATGGCCCATGAAATCAACAATCCTTTAGGCGGGATTTTGCAAGGTATCCAAAATATTATCCGTAGAATCTCCCCTGACCTCCCAGCCAACATCAAGGCGGCTGAAAATGCAGGATGTTCAATCGATTCTATCATCACCTATATGGAAGACCGCAAGATCGTAAAAACCTTAAACGGAATCACCGACTCAGGAGTCCGTGCCGCCTCCATTGTTTCCGGCATGTTAGAGTTCAGCCGCAAAAGCGATTCACGCAAAGCTCCGGGAGACCTGCGCCAGATAATGGATAAAGCATCTACTCTTGCCACGCAGGATTACAATCCGCAGAAAAAATATGATTTCAAAAAAATTACCATACATAAAGATTATGGTGAAAATCTTAAACAGACTCCCTGCACCGCCACTGAAATCGAGCAGGTATTTCTAAACCTGCTTCGAAACTCCGCCCAAGCCATGATCGACTGGCCGGAAATGGACGAGCAGCCTGTCATTTCAATTAAAATCCGTAATATGCGAGACATGGTCACATGTACGGTTTCAGATAATGGTCCCGGAATGGACGAAATCACCCGCAAAAGAGTATTTGAACCATTCTACACGACTAAGGCACCGGGAAGCGGTACAGGGCTAGGCCTTTCAGTATCATACTTCATCATTACCCAGAACCATCAAGGAACATTTCAAGTGGATTCCACCCCCGGCAAAGGGACCAAATTCACCATCCAGCTTCCAACCGTCCAGAGCTAACAACGGCCCTGAAAATCTGTATAAGATTTTCAGGGCCGTTTCATTTCCATTTCAACTTTAACTGGCCGCCAGCTTCTGCTTAAGACGCATAATCCGTTCATAAGATTGCTTGATCCGGCGCTCGGTAATCTTGCCTTCACGGACCAATTGCTTGATCGTCGATACTGCTTTGGTTCCCAGCCCCGGTTCATAAATGAGATTATTGCCGAAGAGCAAAACATCCGCCCCGGCCTTTACCGCCCTGTAAACACCCTCTTTAAAACCGTATTCGCCACTTATTGCCTGCATTTGCATGTCGTCAGTCACGATTATGCCGTCAAAGCCCAGCTTGCGACGCAGCAGGCCATGGATAACTTTACGGGATAGAGTTGCCGGATATTTGCGATCCCAGCGGGAATTGAAAATATGGGCAGTCATGACCATATCCGCCTTGCCGTCGGTAATTAATTTATGAAAGGGATAAAGCTCACTGGAATCCCATGAGCCGCTCACATCGGTGAATCCGAGATGGGAATCTCCACGGGAACTCCCATGTCCCGGAAAATGCTTCAGGCAGGAAACAATACCTTCAGAATGCAATCCATCAATATACGACTCGGCAAATCCAGCTACAATCCGGGGATCATCTGAAAAGCTGCGCTGTAAAGCCGCTATCACCGGGTTAGCGGGATTACGGTTCACGTCTACCACCGGAGCAAAATTCATGTTAATACCAGCCGACTTAAGCATCTGCCCGATGATATGCCCAGCCCTGTATGCAGCTTGCGTATCGCCACTGTTGCCTAATTCGGCTGCGGAAGGTGTTTCCGGGAAGCCCATCTCGCCAGTGAGCCTTTTTATTATCCCCCCTTCCTGATCAATAGCCACAAACAACGGTATCTCCGCATGGCTTTGCAGATCAGATGTGAGTTTCACAAGTTGATCGGGGCTGGCAATATTACGCACCGTGCTGTTCAGAGCGCAATCTTTGCTGAAAAGAATCACCCCGCCGATACGGGACTCATTAATATCTCTGACAACCGGATTCTCTGCATTCAGTTCCAGCCCTCTGAATCCGACCATGACCATCTGTCCGATCATCACATCCAGTTCCGAAGGAGCGGGAGAACTGCCCTTCAATGAACAACCGCTAAAAATCATGACAAAAAACATGAAGATAAATATTATTTTTCTCAATGGAGAGCTCCGTATTTTTCTGAATGCAGAATAAAAAAAACATGTTATAGTGAGCATTCTGCAATTTAGCAAGATGAGCAAGTATATTGCCACCAGTAATGATTTCCTATAAACGAATTTCTCAACTTGCTTATAATGAATTGCAAACAGAAGGAAAATGAATGTCCCAGACAGCACTGCAAAAAGTAGTTGACCATGCCCGTGCCGGACTCGAAGTCCGGGAATCTTTTTTTGAACAATATTCTCAGTTGGTGGTTGATGTTTCCAAAGCACTGGCTGTCCGCCTTGCTCTTGGTTCCAAGATCCTCTTCTGCGGAAACGGAGGAAGCGCGGCAGATTGTCAGCATCTGGCGGCTGAACTTGTAAACAGGTTCAAACTGGAACGCCCGCCCCTGCCCAGCATAGCCCTGACCACAGACACATCAATCATTACCGCCATCGGTAACGATTACTCATATGAAATGATTTTTGAAAAACAGGTTCAGGCTCTGGGTCAACCCGGTGATGTACTCGTTGGAATCAGTACTTCCGGCAGCAGCCCCAACGTGATCAGCGCCCTTAAGGAAGCCAAACGCAAAGGCATGGTTACCATTGGAATGACAGGCATCAGCGCAGGAGAAATGCTGCCCATCTGTGACCACATCATCAGCATCCCCAGCAAGGACACCGCAGTAATTCAAGAAGTCCACATCGCTGTGGGGCACATGTTTTGCCACCTTATCGACCATTTCCTTTTTGAAGCGGTGAACGAACTTGAACCCTACCTGAACGGGGAATAAGCTAAATCCCGGTAAGCGAGCTCCAGTATGCAAATTCTTATTGTTGAAGACAGTAACACCAGCAGAATGTACCTCAAGGAAATCCTGAAGGTGATAACCGAAAAGCTTGATAAAAAAAGCATAGATTGCGCAGTCTGCGGTGAAGAAGCACTGGAAAAATTCGAAAAAAAGTGGCTTGAAGGAACTCCTTACGATCTTATTTTCATGGACATCATCCTCCCCGGCATGGATGGACTACAAACCCTTGAAAAGATCAGAGCCATTGAACAGAACAAACAGATTCCGGAAGAAAAGAAAGTTAAAGCAATCATGACCACCGCACTGGATGACAGCACCAAGGCTTCACGCGCATTCTTCCAGTGTGAAGCCCTGTCTTACATCACCAAACCCATCACCGCTGAGAAGATTCAAGCGGAGCTTGGTAAATTCGGGATGGTTTAAGGATTCACATTATGGATGCACTGACTCTTGCCTTCATTCCTGTAGCGGCAATTCTGACCATTACCCCCGGTTCAGACACCATGCTTGTGGTCAACAACACCCTGACCCGCTCTACAACAGACGGGTTATGCACTGTGGCCGGGATTAATGCCGGACTGCTCATCCATGCCCTTGCTTCAGCACTGGGGCTGTCCATGATCCTCATGAATTCCGCCACTGCTTTTGAGATGGTCAAGCTTGCCGGGGCACTCTACATCATCTTTCTGGGCGTGCAGTCCCTGCGCAACAGCCGCAAACAGGAAGAAACAAAGTTCTCCGCAGAGCCGTGCAGCAAAGGAATTTCTGCATCCATCCGTGAAGGATTCCTGACCAACGTACTCAATCCCAAGGTTGCGGTCTTTTACCTTGCCCTGCTGCCCCAATTCATTTCTCCCGGCGAATCCATCTTGCGCCAATCCCTGCTGCTCATGACCATCCACTTCAGTATGGGCATTCTCTGGTTCAGCTTTATCACCCTCGCTTTGGGCAGAATGCGCCACCTCATTTCCGGCGGTAAATTCAAAAAAAGACTGGAAGCCCTTTCCGGAGTTGTTTTTATCGGCCTCGGATTGAAAATGGCTCTTGCTAAAAATTAATACTATTCGAATTCCTTTGCCACGCGCAGGCTCAGCCCGGTATCCTCTAGTTTCCGGGCTGCATCTTCTGCCGAGTCCCTGTCCCGACAAACCCTGACCACCAGTTGTGCGCACTTAGCCTCATCATAAACCCAGACATTTTCATCCAACCGTATTCCGACTTCTTTTACCTTGCGTAACAAATCCGTGCGGCAACGCTCTCTCTGCCCAAAAGCCCCCTCATCAAAATCATCCCCAACCGCAAGAACCCACCACTGTCCCGTTTTCTGAAGACTACTCATCCTTACCTCCTTTTGTCCCGCAAGCGGTCAGTACTCGGCTTGCCCCATGAGCCCGCAAGTGCTAGACAGAAGCATGTTATTTTCTAAATCTATACCTTTTTCCGGCATAAAAAACAAAATCGCATTCAGTGCAGCTCTGTTGGTTATCGCCGGATTATTCTTTATTCCCTATAGGGAGATCAGACTGGAAAGGATAAGGGCCTTTGGAGAAAACAAAGCTATAGGTATAGTTATTGAAAAAAACAGCCGAATAGGCGAACATAATTTCGAGAGCACAGAACAAAAACGTCAGACCGTCAGGTATCGCTTCATAGATCCTTCCGGTTTGCCAAGGGAAAGAACTGCTACTGTACAAGACACATACTGGAGGAATATCTCACAAGGGGACAGTGTTGTTGTGTACTATGCCAAAGCCGCACCCAGAGTATCACGCATTGAACATGAAAAAGAAACTGCGGTAGTCCGGCTTTTAGCAAAATTTTCACGGGAACAGTACACACAGATTTATGCCGAATAACTCAATGTCCTGAAGAACTGCTCACACAGTTCTCAATCATATTTCCAGAACCGGTTTCAGTGGGCGAAAGGGAAGAGCGCGTACTAAGGCCGTTAAAAGCATTTAACTTAGGATCAGGAGAGAGCATGTTAAAGAAGCTGGCATTTCAAACTAAACTTATGCTTGGGGCAATCTTAATCGTTCTGGCCACGATTATTTTCATGACAGGGATAAATCTGTATAAAGTACAGGACTCGCTTCATCAGCTGGGTCAAACTTCCATGAAATCAATTGCTGACAGTGTTCATTCACTCATGGAAATGCAAAATGATATCCTGATGGATAAGGTTAAAGCTGACATTGATATTCTGGATAAAAAAATATTTTCACTTGGTTTCCCAAAACTTAACAAACGCCATCCCGTAGAAACAACCATTACCAATCAGGTAACAAAGCAAAGTGAAAGCGTTTCTATCCCCAGCCTTGAATTCGGCGGCATCTCGATCAACGGCAAATTCGACATTGTTGATGATCTCAAAAAGGATATAGGCGGAACAGCTACCATCTTCGAAGTGTTGCCCGGCAAACTCTTGCGAGTATCAACCAACGTACTCAAGCTGGACGGTAACCGAGCAACAGGTACCTACATCCCCGATTCCAGCCCGGTATATAAAACGGTCATGTCCGGTAAAACATACTACGGCATGGCTTATGTGGTTAATGCCTGGTACATCACCGCCTACAAACCGCTGACCGACCTTCGTGGAAATATTGTCAGTGTTATCTACGTGGGCCGCAAAATAATCACAGAGGCTTTTAAGAAATCCGTGCTGGCATCAAATGTGGGCGGTAAAGGATATGCAACCATATTCAACCGTAATGGAGATGTTCTGCTCCACCCGACCCTGACTGGCAAGAGCTTAAAAGACACTCCCTTCTGGAATCTTTTTGCCAACACAGAAGAAGGGGAAGTTGAATATAACTTAGACGGAAAAGAAAAATCAGCATACATCATCCATTTTAAACCATGGAAATGGTCATTCGCCTTCATGATGAACACTTCTGACATGTCCCATGGCGTGGACAGAGAAATATTCATCACTAACGTCATCATTGCCGTGGTAGCTCTCTCCATCGCCGCCATTATCCTGCTGCTGATGATCCGGGTAACCACAAAACCTTTGCAGCAGCTCTCCGACTTTACTGCCAAGGTATCCGAAGGTGATTATGACTCCGAACTTGAATACGATGTTGACGACGTAGTTGGTAAAACTATCAGCTCGGTGAAACACATGGTCTTTGAGTTGAAGAACAAGCTGGGATTTTCCAGCGGCCTGCTCAGCGGCTTGACTCTGCCCTGCGTAGTTGTGGACCTCGACGAAAAGGTATCTTTCATCAATCAACACCTGATTGATCAGTTTGGACTATCTGGTCAGCCGGACAGTTACCTCGGCAAGCATGTCAGGGATTTGGTCAACATCCAGACCATCGAAGAAACCATTAACCGCTGTATCAAAGAAGAAAACAGTTTCTCTGAAATTGAAATAAACGGAACAGCGGCAAATGGTAAGGAATTCTACGCTATCATCGATGTGGCCCCGCTGCATGATCTTGATAAAAAGCTGATCGGTGCTTTCATGGTCATGAACGACATCACAGCCATCAAAGAAAACGAAAAGGCTATTACTGCCCAGCGTGACACCATTGCTGAAACGGCAAGAGATGCAGACGAAATATCTGATCAGCTTGCCTCTGCCGCAGATGAACTTTCCGCTCAGGTTGATGAATCCCGCCGCGGTGCCGAAGTCCAGCAGGAACGGGCCAGTGAGACAGCCACAGCCATGGATCAGATGAATGCCACGGTAATGGAAGTAGCCCGCAGTGCCGGGGAAGCTTCTGAAAATGCCCGGACCACCAAAGGCAAAGCTGTGGAAGGACAGGAGCTTGTCGGACAGGTTGTTACCGCTATTCAGGCCCTTGAACAAAACTCAGAAGAGCTCAAATCCAGCATGGAAGAACTCGGCGTGCGTACCGACTCAATCGGCAAGGTTATGAACGTAATCACCGACATTGCGGACCAGACCAACCTGCTGGCCCTTAACGCAGCAATCGAAGCAGCCCGCGCAGGTGAAGCCGGACGCGGGTTTGCTGTAGTTGCGGATGAAGTCCGTAAACTGGCAGAAAAAACCATGGACGCAACCAAGGAAGTCGGCGAGGCCATCACTTCCATTCAGGAAAGTACCAGAACCAACATCAGAGTTTCTGAAAATGCGGTTGAATCCATTGTACAATCAACCGATCTTGCCTCAAAATCAGGTGACGCCCTCGATGAAATCGTACGCATGGTCGAAGCTTCCGCAGATCAGATTGAAGGAATTGCAGCAGCGGCGGAAGAACAGTCCGCATCAAGTGAACAGATCAGCCGTGCTACCGAAGAAATCAATGTAATATCTGCTGAATCCGCTGAGACCACAGTCCAGTCGGCCATGGCAATCTCGGAAGTGGCAAAACTTGCAGCCAACATTAAGGAACTTATCAGAAACATGCAGTCATAGCCGCATCCTGAAATAAAACAATACCGGCGGTCTCCAACAGGAGGCCGCCTTTTTTATGATTCCCTGTACTCCTGCTGAGCAGAGGTCTCTTTCTTGACCCCAAAAAAAACAGCGTGTACCCAGCTTTCAGACTACAAAAGAAAACCTTCGACCCGGCGGTAAAACAACCATGTGCGGCATTGCAGGATATTTCCAGTCCGGAAAACAGCCCGGAAGCATAAAACCAATTCTCGATCTCCTGTCCCATCGCGGGCCTGACTTTCAGCATATCCATACTGAAAATAGTATTGAGTTGGGCCATACCAGGCTGTCCATCCTCGACCTTTCCGACCTCGGTAACCAGCCCATGAAAGATCCGCTCACCGGGAACATCATTGTTTTCAACGGGGAAATATACAATTTCAAATCTCTGCGGGAAGAGTTGCTCAGCAAAGGGCACACATTCAATTCCTCCGGGGATACGGAAGTCCTGCTCAAACTTTACGGAGAGTACGGGGAAAAATGCATCACCCTGTTGCGCGGCATGTTCGCCTTTGCTATTTGGGACAAGGCTAAGCAACATCTTTTCATCGCCCGCGACAGGCTGGGTAAAAAACCTTTTTTTTACTCCCAATCCGGCAACGGTTTCATCTTCGGTTCTGAAATCCGCGCCCTTGCAGCCCACCCCGAGATTTCAAAAGATATCGATGTACAGGCCATTGACCTGTTCATGAGCACCGGATGCGTTCCGGCTCCCTATTCCATCTACTCAGCCATCAGGAAACTTCCGGCAGCCCATTACGGGATTGTTAATGCCGACGGACTGGCCCTGCATCGCTATTGGTCCCTTGATTTCACCCAAAAAATTGAGTGTTCTGAAAAAGAGGTGCTGGATTCCCTGCACACCCGGCTTATGGAAGCCACCCGCATTAGACTGGAAAGTGATGTACCCTTGGGAGCACTGCTTTCGGGCGGGGTTGATTCCAGCCTCATCGTGGCCCTGATGGCCGAGGCCGGAAGTAAATCCATCGATACCTTCACCATCGGGTTTCATGAAAAGAAGTACGATGAATCCGGACATGCTGCAAAAGTTGCCAAGCACCTCGGTGTAAACCATCATGTAGAATATCTGGACCCGACCCAATTTGAGAACATGCTGCCCGCAGTGGTCAGACAATACGGGGAACCTTTTTCCGATGATGCCTCACTGGCGACCATGCTGCTCAGCGAAGCCACCCGCAAGCATGTGACTGTGGCCCTCAGCGGTGACGGTGGAGACGAACTGGCCTGCGGCTATTCGGCCTATACCCACGTAAAACTGGCCTCAGCCCTCGCTCCTTTGATCGGCAAAGAACCGCTACCTGAAAAAAATATTGCCAGTGCATTTAACAGCAGCTCCGCACTTGGAGCTTTACGCCGCAAAATGATCTGCAAGTTGCACCCGGAATTCAAACGCATCCTGCGCAATGAATACAAAACCGCCCGCTATAAAAACGATTTTTACCGCGCAGAGGTACGTGAGCAGCTGGCCCAATCGACTCTAAGCTGGATGTACGAACTTTCCCGGCAGGCCTGCGCACATGCGCACAATCCGGCAGAACGGCTGCTCTGGATGGATACGGTCCACTTCCTTGCCGATGCCCTGCTGGTCAAAGTGGATATCGCCTCCATGGCCCACAGCCTTGAGGTTCGCTCTCCGCTGCTTGACCATGAGCTATTCGAATACATGGCCAGCCTGCCCCCGAGACTAAAGCTCAAGGGCGGCGAGTCCAAATACCTGCTCAAAAAACTTGCAGAACGCTACCTGCCCAAGGATATCCTCTACCGCCGCAAGCAGGGTTTCTCAATGCCCGTGGCAAAATGGACCAGCGGAGACTCCGCCGGGTTCACCCTCGAAGCTATCAGTCAGGCCACCCCGTTTCTAAAGCAATTCTTTGATATGGACGCGCTGAATCGCCGCATTGACGAGCATGTTTCAGGCCGCAAAAAGCACAAGAATTTTGTATGGAACATACTTAATCTTTCGCTCTGGGCTATTGAGCATGAGAGTGGGAGGGTTTAGGGAAACTAACTTCTCCTTACCCGCCCCAAAACAGCCGAAAGCATAAATCCCGCAACACTCACGGCGATGATGGTGGCCCCGGAAGAAAGGTTCAGCTGATAGGAAAGCAGCAATCCGCTCACGCAGAAAATCATACTCAAAATTGATGACATAATCATCATGGTAAACAGTGAGGAGGTCCTGCTTTCGGCAATCTGAGGCGGAATGGTCAATAACGCGATGACCAGAATCAGACCTACCACGCGGATAACCATGACCACGCTGAGCGCGATGAGAGCCAGCATTATGAAATAAAGCAGGGTCACCGGAACGCCGCGTGAACGGGCAAATTCCTCATCAAAGGACATGGCCCAGAATCCCTTATAGCAAGTAAAAACCACCAGCAGCACAACGACCGCCAGACCGCCCATGAGCATGAGGTCGGACTTGGGCGTGGCAAGAATGCCGCCGAAAAGATAACTCATCAAATCCACGTTGTAGCCGGGGGTAATGTCCAGCAGGATAATCCCCAAAGCCATGCCCGCAGCCCACATAACCCCGATAAATGTATCCGCCCGCTCCTTAACCTTCATAGTCACCATTGCCATGAGCAAAGCCGCGCAGACGGCAAATCCGGCTGTCACCGGAAGCATGGGCAGACCAAGAAAAAAGGCCAGCCCTACTCCGCCGTATGAAGCGTGAGCAACACCGCCTGCCAGCAGCACTACCCTGTTAACCACAACCAACGCACCGATAATCCCGCAGATAATGGAAGCAAGCAACCCGGCAATGAGCGCATTCTGCATAAATTCAAAACTCAGGGCCTCAAGCATCCCAGTCTCCTTCGTTGTCATCGGATTCAGGATGGAATTCCAGCACACGGTGCGGCAATTCCCCGTGGGTGATCAGTTCAATGGGACAAGTTCCCTTGATGGTTTCACCATAGGCTTCACTGAGCAGCTCACGGGTGATCTTAGGCTGATCGTGCAAATGAACCTTACGGTTGACGCAGGCCACGGATTTCACACCCTGTCCAAGCACGGAAATATCATGGCTGACCATAACGATGGTCATTTCCTCATTAAGTTCCTTAAGCAAACAATAAAGCCCGCTTTTACCGGCCTGATCCACACTGGCTGCAGGTTCATCCAAAAGAAGCATTTTCGGTTCATCCACAATTGCACGGGCAATAAATACTCTCTGTTTCTGCCCGCCTGAAAGATCGGATACCCGGCGATTGATCTGCTCAAGCATGCCGACCCGCTCAAGAGCCTTTTCCACCTCTCCCCCGGAGCCATTACCGAAACTCAGGCCAAACACTCCCTTCAGGCCTGGGGAGACCTTCCCCATGAGCACGGCATCACGCACGGTTATGGGAAAACTGGCGGAAACATTGGTGTATTGCGGCATATAACCGATCTGCCCGCCATTTTTACCCGGCGGCAGACCCAGAATTTCAATACTGCCCTGCTGCGGCTCAATCAAACCCAGCAAAAGTTTGAGCAGGGTAGTTTTGCCGCCCCCATTAGGACCGATAACGGCAAGATAATCCCCGGACACTATTTCAAAGCTGGCTTCGTCCAGCACCTTATGCTGCCCGTAGCCGAAACTTACGTTTTTAAAAGTAATCGCACTTTCATGATTCATATGATTTCACCTTTCGCCAAATTGATCATAATTGAAGCGACTCAGTTGATAGCTCAATTGAGAATGATTTGCACTATCTTTATTCAGCAGTATCTCATATAATCGGCAGTATAAAATTTACATCAATTTCACTGTATGTTTATTTAATTTTTTAAGTCTCCCTGCTATAAAAGCAGGTAAGCGACGATAACACTTTAAAAGGAATATGAAAATGCAACTCTTATTCATCGGGGATTCACTTACTTCAGGAGTCAGCGACTCGGAAAGGCTGGGCTGGGCCGGAAGAATATGCAAACAGCTCGATCCCCAAGGAGCCAAACTTACCGGGTACAATCTCGGAGTACGGGCATCCACCACCGCACACATTGAATCCCGCTGGGAAAAAGAAGCTGCTGACCGGATCAATGCGGACACACCTTCCCTGCTTATTTTCTGCTTTGGCGCACCCGACGCCGTAAAAAATATTTCTCCCGTGCAAAGCAAGGTTTGTGCTGAAAATATTCTCGGCAGTGCAAAAGAAAAATATGCGACTTTATTCATCACCCCGCCGCCCATGATCGACAGCGAAAAAGACAGCCGCACAATAAACCTTTCCGCAGAGTTCAGCAAAATATGCACAACCCTTGACATTCCCTGTCTGGACATTAATTCCCCACTGCGGGAAAACCCCGCCTACATTAAGGCCCTCAAGGAAAGCGACGGAGTCCATCCGAACGCAGAAGGTTATGGCATCATGGCCGGGATGATTAAAAAATTCATTTCACCCTACATCCTGCCCCACCTCAGATAAGCATACGTCTTTCCACCAAATCCAGTTACGAACCTGGCAGCATTTCCCGGTCTTATTCAGACGGGAATGCTGCCTCATTTGATAAGGATATTCCCATGCGCTCATTTGCCAGTGATAACTACTCAGGTGTCCATCCCGAAATCATGAAAGCCATCATGGAAGCCAACGCAGACCACATGCCTTCCTACGGCGCAGACCCGGTTTCTGCGGAAGCAAAAAAACTTTTCAAAAACATTTTCGGAGAACAGGCCAAAATTTTCTTCCTGACCACCGGGACAGCCACCAACACCCTGATCCTGCGCCACCTTTGCAAAAGCTGGAACAGCGTAATCTGTTCCGAAGACGCACATATCAACGTGGATGAGTGCGGTTCACCGGAAAGTATGGGCATAAAGCTGATGCTGGCAGAAACAGTAAACGGAAAGATCAGCGTAGAAACCATCAAGCCGCTGGTACCTTCAGAGCCGGACGTGCACCGTGCTCAGCCCGCAGTTATTTCCATCACTCAGAACACTGAACTGGGTACGCTCTACACTGTGGACGAAGTCAAGACCATCTGCGACTTTGCGCACAGCAAAGGCCTTCACATACACATGGACGGGTCCAGAATTGCCAATGCTGCGGCTGCCCTTGGGGTTACCTTCAAAGAAATGACTGTTGATTGCGGAGTGGACGTGCTCTCTTTCGGCGGCACCAAGAACGGCTGCATGTGCGCTGAGGCTGCGGTTTTCATTAACCCGGAACTGGGCAAAGACTTTGAATACATCCGCAAGCAGAACATGCAGCTTATTTCCAAAATGCGTTATGTTGGAGCGCAGTTTAAAGCCTTGCTCACTGACGAACTCTGGAAAAGGAATGCCGAACATTCAAACACACTGGCCCGCACCCTCGCGGAAAAGGCCGGAGCAATTGACGGTGTAGAAATCACCCGCCCGGTGGAAGCCAACGGAGTTTTCGCCATCATTCCAGAACACGCAGTAGAAAAGTTGCAGGAAAAGTTTCCCTTCTACGTCTGGGATGACCAGACCGGAGAAGTGCGCTGGATGACCTCTTGGTCTACCACTGAAGAAGATATTGATAATTTTTGCGCAGCGTTGAAAGAATTAATCTAAAAGAATGCCTCCGGCGACCAGAGCCCCCTTTGAAAAGGGTTCTCTGGACTCTCCTAAACTTTTTAGTAGGGCTTCGCCGTTTCTACCGCTAAATTTTACGTACTTGAACTAATCAAAAACAACTAAAAGTTTTTGGGATTCTCAAACCCTTTTGCAAAAGGGTTTGAGGCCCCCGGCAGGGCCGCCGGAGGCATGATGAAAATCTAAATATTTCCTGCCTTGTTCCTTTCCCATAAACTTGAACAGACTACGCTCGGATGTATCCAGCAGATCCACTACGATAAGCCCGTCAAGTGAGTTGCCAAAATCAGGGTCTATATTAAATCCGGCCAGCTTGCCGCCGATCTTCAGATAATGGCGCAGCAGAACCGGGATTCCCATACCGCCTTCAATATCCTGAACTACTTTATCAAGATCGGACTGATCAATAAAAGACGTACCGGGTAATGCCTTCTGCCATGACTTTAGGTTTTTGAATTTCAAAGGACGGGCCGGAGAAATTAATTCTGCAAGATCCTCACGGCCGTTATATTTCATGAGTGAATTAGCTATCAGCTCTCGAGATATTTTCCTATAATCATTGGAAATGCTCACGCAGCCGAACAGGAACCTGTACTGAGGATTGCGTGCGAGATAGGCAGCAATACCTTTCCAGAGCATCATCAGGGAGTAAAAATTTCTCTGAAATCTTGGACGAATAAAAGATCGGCCCAGTTCAAGGGCCGGATTCACTTTATCAAAAAACTTAGAGTCAAATTTAAAAAATGAATGGCTATAGATCCCATTCAGGCCAAAACGTTCAATCTGCTCATCTGCGCGGGCAATACGGTAAGCCCCGGCAATTTCTTTACTTTCCTTATGCCAAAGTACCAAGTGAATGAAGGTATCATCAAAACGGTCCACATCCACAGCCTGCCCGGTCCCTTCGCCCACCTGACGGAATGTTTTTTCACGAAGCCTTCCGATTTCATGCAAAACAAAGGGACAATTGGCAGCATGAACCTCATGCACCACAAACTCGTTATTCTCCACAAGAATGGATTCCGACCCTATCATGGTCAGCTCGGTAATGATTCTACGCTGAGCAGTCTGATTACAAATAGGCTTTTCCTTCCTCTTGAACGCAGGAAGAGCTACCTTTTTCTTTTTAAATCGTGACCGCAGGCTATAAGTGCGAAAACGCAAGTATTCCATAAGTTTCTGTTTACTATCAAAAGAAGCCAATCGTTCGCTACTGACCGTACTACCCACAGCAAATTCCACCGGGCCTGATTTCTTTTTTAAATTCTCGCGGGGCAGCAGAACAGTGCGCAGCCGGGGATGGACCATACCAGCAGCCTGAAAAAGAAAACTGTTGCGACCATTAAAAAATACAGGCGTGGCACTGGCCCCGGTATGTTTGATGATCCCGCCCACAGTAGGACTCCAGACCGGGTCTTCAACCCTAGCACCCCTAAGATTCAGGCTTGCGACTTCTCCGGCAGGGAAAACGGCCAACATGCCACCCCCCTTGACCCATTTCACAGCCTCTTTAAGACCGGAAATATTTCCAAGAGGGGAATCCTTACGCCCGAATGGGTCCACACTGATCAGGTGCTCTTTCATTTCAGGAATTAAGCCGAGCATGAAGTTCGCCATGATTTTGACATCTGGACGCACTGCTTTCAGCAACTGCATCAGGATCAAACCTTCCACAACACCGAAAGGATGGTTAGCAACCACTACAGAAGGTCCGCTTTTCGGTATACGGTTCAATTCCTTATTATCAAACCCGACATCAAATCCTAATAGGCTTAAGGATTTACTGATAAAATCCACATCATCTTTCTCAGCCCAACAATCATCTTCATGCACCCGTCTGTATAATCGACTCAGCCGGGGTAGACATAAAAGATGAGCCAAAGGTTTCTCAACCAGAGAAAATAACGCATCTCTGAAAGGATCATCAAACGGTGATTTTAGACTGAACAGCTCAGAACATGTTTCACGAACCATCGGCAGCTCCTGCTATTGTTTTTTAATTACTCACAATAACCGGAACAGATGATCGGCATGTTACCCATTAGTGACATCTGCCTTACATTTATTACCCATCTCTATTTTTCAAAAAATAGATAAATCTATACTCAAACAAAAATAAAAAGCAGACTAAAAACTGTCTGCTTTTTATTTTTTACTTGTCAAACGTTCAAAAAATAACTATTGAATAGTTCCAAGATCGGCTTTCATATGCCAATGATCCCTTGGGATTGGGATGCAGAAACTGCGTTTTGCCACATCGGCGCACAGTATCAACCCCTTTGTATCCTGATCCCAAAACACACGATCTATGAAAAAAGCTATCGCTTGTGCATTGGTCAGTGTTTCGGGGCGACTGCCGGGCATGAATCTCTGCATCACTGCAACAGCAGCCTTTCTCAGGGTCTGCACGGCGCTTGTGGATATCGCTACATCCTGAAAGTCCAGTTCATGAAGAATTGCGTTTTCTCCGGCCATGACTTCAGCAATCTTGACCCGCTCCTCAGACGCTTCACGGTGTTGACGATTATACATGGTCTGCCTCCTGATGCTGTTACGAGATGCAAGTACTCAATCACATGCAAAAGACGAGCCGACTGTTTATATCAGTATATATTATTATTTGGGTAAAATAAAATCTTTTTTATCATGGGCGTATTTATGAATGAAAAATATTTCGGAGCACGGCTTCAAGAAGATGGAAAATGTTCATTTCGCTTTTTTGCCCCGCAAGCCCAAGAGGTTAAAATCAAGGTACAATCCCAACAGGAAATTGTAGAAACACTGAGCCCGGTCCAATACGGATTTCATGAAACAACCATTGAAAAAATTCGTCCGGGAGACCTCTATTCTTTTGCAATTGATGGCGGCCCAGCGATTCCTGACCCGGCTTCGCTGTGGCAACCTTCAGAACTTAATAACGCTTCCACAATAGTCGGCCATCATTTTTTTGACTGGGAAAGAGACAAATTTTCCGGCCTTCCCATGAGCGAAATGCTCATTTACGAAGCTCATGTAGGTACGTTCAGCCCGGAAAAGAACTTCAAAGGTATCACTTCCCGTCTGGCTCACCTCAAGGAACTGGGCATAAACACCCTGCAACTCATGCCTGTAGCCAGCTTTGAGGGTAAGCAGGGATGGGGATATGATACTACATATCCGTACGCGGTACACCCTCCTTACGGCAGCCCAGACGATCTAAAGGAACTGGTCAAGGAATGCCATCAAAATGGGATAGCGGTAATCCTTGACGTATCCTTTGGCAGTCTGATTCCGGTTGAGAGCCTCGAACCAGCCTACTCTCCATTTTTCAGTGAAAAATACAATGTCCCCAGCGGTCGGGCTTTAAACTACGATGAAAAATTCAGTTACGGGGTACGGAATTTTTATGTCCAATGCGCCCTCTCATGGCTGCGAGATTATCGTGTAGACGGATTGCGCATCAAGGATGCCGATCATATTTTCGATCAGACACCCATCCATTTTCTAGAGGAGCTTTCTACCCGGATCAAACGGTTTGCCAAAGAAAACAACAGAACTTGTGTCTTGATCAATGGTGATAAACGTAACTCCCTGCGGCCGGTATTGCCTCCTGAAGAGGGTGGATACGGTCTGGATGCCCTCTACAATGACGATTTTTACTGCGCATTGCAGAATCGTGTTACTGGAAATAACGAAGGTCACTTCAAAGACTACTCCAACCCTGACCGTATGGTTTTGGCAATGCAATACGGCTTTGCATACCGGGGTGAGGTATCAGACCACTATCTCAGGCTTCAAGGACGCAGTAAATCCGAACTACGCGGCTGCAAATTCGTAGTCTACTCCCAAGGTCATGAGATAAATGACGGTCAAGATTCCAAGTGCCGAATCATTGAAAAAGCGGGGTTCGAGGCCGCCAAACTTAGCGCCGGCGCAACCCTGCTCTCCCCCTACGTACCCATGATTTTCATGGGTGAGGAGTACGGTGAAACCGCTCCCTTTAATTATTTTTCTGACGATGACTGCGAAAAATCCGTCAGTCAGTGCCACCTGAACTGGCATAATATTGAAAGCGATCAGGGCCGGGCTATGCTTCGCCTGTACCACAAGCTGCTCAAAGTAAGAAAGGAACACCCCACCATCCACGAACCATGCCGCAGCAGATGTCAGGTGCAGGAAATAACACCGGGCGTAATTCTCATATTCCGAAACCCCACATCTGGAGATAAGAAATACGCAGCTTCGATCTTCAATTTCAGCAAAGATGAAGCTGAATGCAGCGTTGCCGGGTATCTCCCTGAAGGAGTATGGACCACTGAAATCTATAGTGCCTCAAACTCCTTTGCCGGAAACAGCACCCCCCTGCCGGGAATCCTGCCCCCGAATGGCAGAGTAAAAATAGCAGGACAATCTTTCGCTCTTTTCCTCTACTCTGAACTCATGGTCCGAGCCGAGGAGATTTCAATCAGATAAGAATGATCTCGGCTGGACATCTCCCCTCTTGCCCTGCAATATGATAATGTAAAAGGCAGCATGACTTTATCTTATTTTGCTGAGCAAGAAGGAGACTTTTACAATGAAACGTTCCAGCGGTATTCTTTTACACTTCACCTCCCTGCCTTCCCGGTTCGGTGTAGGCGATCTGGGTCCTGCGGCATACGCTTTCGCAGACTTTCTGGCTGAAGCCGGACAAAGGTTCTGGCAGGTACTGCCAATTACTCCCACCGCTCCTGATCTCTGCAACTCCCCCTATTCCGGTTTTTCTGCATTTGCGGCCAATCCACTGCTGATCAGCCCGGAACTTATGGTTAATGACGGTCTGCTGGAATACGAAGAAATTCTTAAACATACGGTCTCTGATTCCGGCCACGCTGATTTTGACACGGCCGGACAGGTCAAAGAACATCTCCTGCGCGAGGCTTTTTCACATGTCGCCAACACCCTGCTCGAAGACCCTATCTTCAACCAGTTTATCTGGGATAACATGCACTGGGTTAACGATTTTGCTCTGTTCACCGCCTTGAAAAAGCATTTCAAGGGTGAAAACTGGACCACATGGCCGGAGGATATTCGCAACCGCACAGAAGACGGATTGCGTCACTGGGGCGAAAAGCTTTACCGCGAAATTCTCTACGTAAAATTCTGCCAATGGGTATTCTTTCGTCAATGGGGACAGCTCAAGGATCATCTTGATGAGATCGGGGTGGAACTCATTGGGGATGTACCCATTTATGTCACCCACGACAGTTCTGATGTCTGGGCTAATCGGGACATCTTCAAACTGAATGATCTTGGTGAAGCATATTGTGTGGCCGGGGTTCCGCCGGATTACTTCAGTGAAAAAGGGCAGCTATGGGGCAACCCGGTCTACAATTGGGAAGTTCTTGAGAATGACGGATTCGGCTGGTGGATCAGCCGCATGAGACACAATCTAGGCTTGTACCACTGGGTGCGCCTTGACCATTTCCGAGGCTTTTCCGCATACTGGGAAGTGCCTGCCGAGGCCGAAACAGCTATGGAAGGGTACTGGGTTCCAGCCCCCGGGCACCTGCTTTTTGAAAAGCTCACCGACGAAATGGGCTGCCTGAGAATTATTGCCGAAGACCTTGGGCACATCACCCCTGATGTTATCTGGCTCAAAGACCGCTTCCAATTGCCGGGAATGAACATTCTGCAGTTCTCTTTCGGGGAAGACATTGGCTATTGCGGGGATGCACTGCACAACCACAAACGTAATTCCGTGGTCTACACTGGCACCCACGACAACAATACCAACCGAGGCTGGTTCCTTGATGATGCTGATGAAATGAGCCGCAAACACCTGCTTTCCTATCTCGGTCACGACTGGATAGATGATGCTAAAATTTCATGGGAACTGATCCGGTTGCTCATGTCCAGCGTCGGCTGTCTATGTGTCATTCAAGCGCAGGATCTGCTCAGCCTTGACGGACAGGCACGCATGAATGTTCCCGGCGAGGCTGACGGCAACTGGGGCTGGAAACTCACCCCCGGACAACTCACACCTCTCATCCGTGAACGACTTGGTGAAATGACCGAGCTTTTCGGGAGAACCAGTAAAATTGACTAATTTTTATATCATCTGGAAAACAGCGACGACACTATAAATAGAGCGTGAGAAAAGTCCCCCCATAAACCAGATAACCACTGAAATAACAAATGAAAAACAGTCTTTATACGGAACATGCCCACCAATACAGTGAGGCCATCAAAAAAAACATTTATAATGCTAGGTTTGAACGTCCCACGCTGCAATCCATGATGCCTGATCTCAAAGGCAAGTCTGTACTGGATTTAGGCTGTGCTTCAGGGGAGCATTCACGGCACTTGCTGGAAAATGGTGCAAATGTCACTGCAATCGATATTTCACAGAAAATGATTGACCTGATACAGAGACGATTCACCGACAGCCTTAGATGCTACGCGCACGACATCTCCAGCGGCCTGCCAGACGAACTTGATGCATCTTTCGATCTAGTAATCAGTGCATTGACAATTCATTATATTAATGACCTGAATCCTCTTTTTTCCGACATCGGACGTGTTTTAAAGAAGGATGGACGCTTTCTTTTTTCAACCCATCATCCTGTGCTCGATTTTCAGGCGTCTGTTTCCGGCAATTACTTTGAAAAAGAATTGATAACAGAGAAGTGGGATGTCATCGGTGATCCCGTCGAAGTTTCCTTCTACCGCAGACCACTTACCGAGTTGCTCGCCGCCATCACTCAAGCTGGACTTTGTGTTACCGGCCTTAATGAAGGGAAACCGCAACACGAAATACAAGATGTTAATCCCGCAACATACAAAAGGCTCTCCACCAAACCAAGTTTTCTGTTTATTGAATGCAGAAAGATTTAGACCCGGCACCGATTAAAAATCATAGCTAACTTTAGCCATAATAAAGTTTCACTTCCGTAACCGGAATGCGATTTATATCCAGACTGACAGGCGTATAAGCCCCCTAGTCAGAGGATTTAATAATCAATTCCACAACTGAAGTCGGAGGTTTATTATGAATTCTGCCCAGAGAGCAAATATCAGGAAGCATCTTGAAGAAAAACTTGCTGAACTTGTTGAGCGTGTCCGGTCCCGTAACACTGCAGTTGAAAGCTGCGCTGACGATAATGAATATGCTTCACGCATCAGCGAGCAAAAAATCAACCTTGCCCTGCATGTGCGCGAAAGCGAACTGATCACTGCGCTTGAAGAGACTATAGCTCGCGTCGAACATTGGGATTTTGGTATCTGCGAAGATTGCGGTGAAGAAATAGCCATTGCCCGCATCAAAGCCAACCCGACTACCCGCTTCTGCGTGTCCTGCCAGTCCCGCATGGAAGAAGACCAACTCGGCCGCGTAGGATAGTAAAAATATCCCCTTTATCAGGCTTGAGAAAGAGGATAGTTATCTATCCATGACATCAAACTTGAAAATATCAGTCATCATTCCGGTTTATGATGAAGCCTTGACGATCAGCTCCTGCATCGCGAATGTGAAGAAATGTTGCGGGAAAAATTCTGAAATCATAATCGTTGACGGTTCAGCTGACGGGTCAACCCTGTCAGCCGTTAACGATGATGAGGTGATACTTATTTCGTCACCTCCCGGACGAGCAGTCCAGATGAATTACGGTGCGCAAAGGGCCGAAGGTAACATCCTGCTCTTTTTGCATGCCGACACCACCCTGCCGCCTGATGCTGGCGGTCTAATTCGCAAAGCCCTTGCTGCGCCCTGCGTTTCTGCCGGTGCCTTTAAGCTCGGCTTTGACACTTCCGCACGCTCCATGAAACTTATCGCTTTCCTCGCTGATCTGCGTTGCCGAATCGAGCGCGTCCCTTACGGGGATCAGGCTATTTTCATCCCTAAAACAACCTTCGATGAACTAGGATGCTTCCCGGAAATTCCACTCATGGAAGATGTTGAATTTTTCCAGTCAATCAAAAAACAACGCAAAGAAATTGTCATCCTTAAAGAGGCTGTTACAACTTCCGCCCGCCGCTATCTAGCCACTGGACCGCTACGCTGTGCGCTGCGCAATACTTTCCTGCGCTTCCTGCATCTATGCGGGGTAACCCCCGGCACACTGAAAAATATGTACCGCAGACGGGAACAAGAATCATGAAATGTGCTGTTATCGTCTTTGTAAAATATCCCGAACCCGGCAAGGTAAAAACCAGACTTGGTAAAGAAATAGGCTACGAAACAGCTGCTAAATTATACACTGCTTTTGTGGAAGATATGCTTCGCAATATGGATTGTGCCGATCTTAATCCAATCATTACATATGATCCCTTTCAGGCAGAGGAACATTACAGAAAGTGGCTTGGGGAACACACCTATATTCCACAACACGGAACCGATCTCGGAGAACGCATGCTGAATGCCCTACGTTCTGCATTCGAGCTGAAATTCGATTCCAGCATCCTGACCGGAAGCGACCTGCCGGACCTTGATCCAGAATTTATTCTTCAAGCTATGCAAGCCCTAAAAAAAGCCCCCGCCTGCATCGGACCTGCAAGTGACGGGGGCTATTACCTGATAGGTTTTCAAAAAGAATATTTAACAGATTCCATATTCAGAAACATGGAATGGAGTACGGAAAGGGTATTTCCCGAAACAATTTCACGCTTGGAAAAACGAGAAATTACCCCGGAAATTATTCCAGAGCATCAGGACATGGATACTGTGGAAGATTTGAAAAGACTCCTCAGTAATCCAGCAGCACAAGCCCTTTGCCCCAAAAGCTTAAAAATATTAAAAACGGTCTTTCCGCTCTAAGTTAAATCAAAGCTAATACTCAACGATATTAAGCTTGGCTTCGTTACTGTCTTTACGGCGGGTGAAGCGCAGACGATCACAGCCGAGATCGTCGATTACTTCGATATCCCAGTTGCCGCCAGTCCCGAATCCGCTCATAAGCTCTTCACGGATACCAAGCCGAACCTGAAACTCAACTACCGGATTGGAAGTGGTATCAAGATGATTAACTATGATGGGTACAAGTCCGCAAGTCACGCCTTTTAGATCAACAAATTTACTGTCTTCCATTTTATTTTCCAACGCAAAAATTTTCGAAAATTGAATTCAACACTTCCTGCGGCGTAATCTCCCCGGTTATCTCGGAAAGGGCACTGCAAGCAGACTCAAGACGAACACCGAGCAGATCGTAAGGCACCTGCATTGCTATATCACCAAGAAGCTCGTCCAGCTCAAGATGAGCCTTTTTCAAGGTAGCAGCCTGACGGGAGTTTGGAACCAGCTCATCGGGATCAGGCTCACCTGCTCCTTTGAGAATATGCTCACGAATCAGGACTGCCAGCCGCTCAATACCCTGACCCTTTTTGGCAGAAATTTCAACAACCTCATATCCAGCATCACGCATAATAGCAGCAGGCGAAGGATCGGACTGATCAAGATCGGATTTATTGATTACCGCAAGGCAATCCCCGGTCTTATCTGCAAACTGCGGATCTAAATCAGCAAGAGCAAACGGCTTGGAACCATCGATAATCAGTAGAACCAGATCAGCCTGAGAAGCCAGATCGCGCCCCATGTCCACCCCGGCCATTTCAACAGCGTCACTGGTTTCACGCAGCCCTGCGGTATCGACTACGCGGACCTGCAAACCTTCGAGATTCAGGGTTTCCTCGATAAAATCACGGGTAGTTCCGGGAATATCGGTAACAATTGCCCGGTTACGTCCCAATAGCGCGTTAAGCAGGCTGGACTTACCAGCATTAACTTTACCGGAAAGAACCGCAAGACCGCCTTCACGCCAAGCCTTGGTCCGTTCTACGCCGGAAAGAATTTCAGAAATATTCTTTGCTGCATCTCCCACCTCGGACTGCATCTGTTCAAGAGGCAGACACTCTAATTCATCTTCGGGGAAATCCACAGCCACACAAAGCTGCGCGCGAAGCTCTTCCAGCCGCGCGCGTAATCCGCTGATACGTTCACCGAGCACACCGGACAATTTCACCTTGGCAAGCTGGGCAGCTCCACGCGAGGGAGCATGAATCATCTCCGCTACAGCCTCGGCCTGAGTAAGGTCCATACGCCCATTCAGGAAAGCACGTAGGGTAAATTCACCGGCGTTAGCCAGTCGAGCCCCTTTAGAGAGCACTTCACCGAGTACAGCACTGAGAATAGCCCTACCGCCATGGCAGTTAAGCTCAATAGTATCTTCCCCGGTGTAGGAATTGGGACCGGGCATGAAAACAGCCAAGACATCATCTATCTCGACGGATTCAGCATCTATGACGGTTCCGTAATGCATGGTGTAGGGTTTGAAACCAGAAAAGGAATGCTTTGCCGGACGAAAAATATCCTTGGCAATTAATTGGGCCTTTTCTCCACTGATCCTGATGATTCCGACCCCGCCGTCCCCCGGAGGGGTCGCTATAGCGGCAATGGTACCGGTGGAAGTTATGGACATATCAATATCTCCCTAAAAGAAAGGATAAACCCCGCAGACCAGAGTCCACGGGGTTTTCAAAATCGTTATTCAGCGATCGTGAACTGACAACTAGTAACGGTTGTAGCGATCACTGTTGTAATTAGCGCTGTTACCGTCTTTATTGCCGTCTTTGTTACGATCAGCATTGCGATCATTAGTGCGGTCGTTACGGCGAGTATTATTGTAACGGGACTGACGGTTCCCGTAGTTATCGTCTTTGTTGTAACGATTGCCGTAATTATCATCAAAAGGTGCCGGACGGTTAAATTCTTCGCGATTACCGAAGTTTTCGTCACGGTTCCTGTTGTTGTAATTGTCATTACGGGGATTGCGACCACGATAATTATCGTTGCGTCCGCGTCCTCCGTAATTATCATTACGCTCTCTACGTTCGGGACGCTCGGTACGATCCCTGCGGTCACTACGTTCAGGACGCTCGGTACGAGATCTGTGATCACTACGTTCGGGACGCTCAGTACGATCCCTGCGGTCACTACGTTCAGGACGCTCGGTACGATCACTGCGCCCACCACTACGATCGTTGCGATCATTGCGAGAATTATAGCGATTACTTCCGCGTGAATTGTAACGATCATTGCCGCGAGAATTATAACCGTCGTTACTTCTTCCGCCACCTCCAGTGCTACGACTGCGACGAGGCAGAATCAGAACCCGTTTCATGGGGCCTTCACCTTTGCTGCGGGTATTGACGTGCTTATCTTCCTGCAAAGCCATGTGCACGACCCTGCGATGGTAAGAACTGAGCGGCTTAGTGGACTGAACACGTCCGGTGTGCATGGCTTTATCGGCAAGATGCCAAGCCAGCTGACGGAGTTTCTCATCCTGACGCTCACGGTAGTCGCCAGTGTCAATCTGAACACGCACCGAAGTCTGCAATTTCTTGGAGACCATACGGTTACAGAGGTATTGGAGGGAAGACAAAGTCTGTCCCTCACGGCCGATAATCAGGCCGGAATTTTCTTCATCATCCACCAGAACATTAACGCGATCTTCGCCCACTTCGATTTCAAGTTTGGGCTTACCCTGAATGATGGGTTCAATCATCGTTTCAAGAGCTTCACGGACAGCGGCAGCGATATCTTCAGGATCACCTTCCATGATGCTGCGCGGCTCGCGACGTTCTTCACGACGCTCACGCTGTTCTTCACGCTGTACGTCGCCAGATTCAGCCTGCTGTTCTTCAGAACTTTCAACAACTGCCGGAGCGGGAGCTTCATCCCTGACAGCAACTTCGCTCTCAGGTTTAACAGCAACTTCACCTTCTTCTTTCACAGCCACATCAGCCTCGGGCTTAATGGCAGGAACTTCAGGCTCGGTGCGCGGAGCTGGAATATTTTCTTCTTTAGCAACCGGAGCCTGTTCTTCCCGGCGACGGTCAGCCTGTCTAGGCTCGGACTGTCTTCTTTCGGGCTGCTCCCTTCTTGGCTGACGACCTCTTCCTCTTCTGGAATCATCGTTCAGCGTATTACGGTTATCCCCGCCTCTGGGGCGAGCTTTAACCTTTGCATTTTTCTTTCCTACCAGACCAAAAACGCCGGTAGAACCTCCACTAAGGATCTCTATCTCAAGTTTGTCGCGATTCAGACTAAAATGATCACAGGCAGTATTAATCGCCTCGTCTAAATTCTTCCCCTGGAATTCCATGAATTCGCTCATTCTATCTCCTGATTGTTCTTCACTCCATTAAATCCGATCAGCTTGTTACGCTCTAATTCTTAACGTTGCGCATCATCATCCACTGCTGTGCAATTGAAAGTACGTTGTTCACCATCCAGTATACAACCAGCCCGGAGGGGAAGTTGAGGAACATAAAAGTGAACACGAGGGGCAGAAACATCATGATTTTCTGCTGGGTCGGGTCGCCCGCTGAAGGCGTCATCTTCTGCTGCAGGAACATGGTAGCACCCATCACGATAGGAGTGATGTAAAGCGGGTCTTTTGCCGAAAGGTCGGCCAGCCAGACAATATCAGTAAAAGGCAGGAAATGGACGAAATCAGCATGCCTGAGTGCAACTGTTCCCATCAACGCCTTGTACAGTCCAAAGAAAACCGGAATTTGCAGCAGCATGGGCAGACAACCGCCTGCGGGGTTGACATTATATGTCTTGTAAAGCTGCATCATCTCTTTGTTCAGAGCTTCCCTGTCATCGCCATGCTTCTCACGAAGTTTAGCCATCATGGGCTGCAGACGCTTCATCTGCTCCATGGATTTGTAACTCTTGTGGGACAGTGGCCAGAAAAGAATCTTGATGACAATAGTCAGCAGAATAATTGAAATACCGTAGTTGTGAACATACTGGTTGAACCATTCAAGAGCCACAACCAGAGGCTTGGCGATGATGTCGAACCAACCGAAGTCAATAGCTTTATCGAGATTACCGGGCACCTTCGCCATCAACGGTGCATCCATAGGCCCGAAGTAGTAGGAACAGGCCAGTTTACGCTCAATATCTTTGTCAAAAGAAACATTCTGTTCGGCGGCAATACGGAAAATATCATCCTGCAACTTACCCTTCATGGTAACGGAATCGGCACCCGGAACAAGAGCGAGAATGAAATAGTTTGAATTAATCGCAGCCCAGCTGAGATTGCCGGTTTCACTGACACCTGTTTCGCTGAGTTCATCACGATCATTTTCCTCAACCAGACCTTCAGCATTGTACCATGCAATTCTGGTCGGATTGTAATTGTCATCAGCAGCGGTAAGGCTCTTAGTGGCAGTGGTGAAAGCGATACGTCCCATGCCGCTGGGATTGGATTTATTAATAATCCTTACGTCTTCATCAATGAGGTAGTTATCTGCGTGAAAAGTGAGTCTGCGCTCAATTCTGAATCCTTCCACATCGCCGCGAAAAATAATTGTACCGAGTTTGTCACCATCAAGATGGATATTTCCGCCCTCGTAACCCCAGACTCCATTGGCCCAGGTGGCAATGCCGTTGAGAATAAGGCCCATGGGGGCTTTATTCAGGGCATTCATGCCGACCATATCCACATCAGGGGAGTTGGCATCAATGGTTTCCTTGAATTTTTTAAGCTTAAAACTTTCAAGAAGACCGCCCTGTGAATTGATCACTGCAGAATAAAGGGGAGTTTCAACGGTAAGTTTTGTTCCCTTGGCGGAAACAATGGCGCTTGTGGAAGCGGGATCAGGCAATTGATTTGATACAGGACCGGCGACATTGGAATCAACGGCCTGATTTGGTTGAGCGGTTTGCTCCTGCTGGGCAGGCGCGGGCTGCTGCGGCGGAAAAATAAATTGCCAACCGAGAAGAACTGCAAACGAAAGGGCTACAGCCAAAATAACGCGTTTATTATCCATGTCTTTTTTTTCTCACTAAAATTTGTCCCTTTAAATCAAACCGGGACTGCGCGGTGGTATTTTTTCTTGGGCGGGAACGGGATCGAATCCGCCCTTGCATAGCGGATTACAACGCATCAGACGCCACAAAACGTACATCCCCCCTTTCAGCACTCCATGAAGGGATATAGCCTCTATGGCGTATTGCGAGCAGGTTGGATGGAAGCGGCAACACCCCGGAAATAACGGGGATATAAACTTCTGATAAAAGCGTATCGGGTAAAGAAACAGAGTCCGCATTCCCTGATTTCTCATTACTCTCCACCAGTGGAAAAATTATTTATCTTTCCGATCATAGGGAGAAGTTCTTTTTCGACAAGAGCATAATTTATAGCCCTGCCGTTCAGTGCACGTTTGGGCACAATAATGATATCCGCACGCACCTGAAAATTTTCCTGATTCAGCCTGAAGAAACTTCGCAAAACCCTTTTAATCCGGTTCCTGACTACAGCAGGTCCCTTCTTTCTGCTCACGGTAAGGCCCAAACGGACCCCGCTGGGGCCGCTACCATGACACAGCACAAAGAGTATAAAACTCCTTGTGAAGAGCTTCTTTCCCTGCTCATAGCAGAGTTCAAATTCAGGCTTACTAAGGAGCTTGTGCTCCTTTTTCCAACTTAAACGGCTAATCTTTTACGACCCTTTGCACGACGTCTTGCAATAACTGCACGACCGTTTTTGCTGCGGGAGCGAACGAGAAAACCGTGGGTTCTTTTTCTTCTGCATTTACTAGGCTGGTAAGTTCTTTTCATTGTCCTATTTCTCCAAAAATTAATAACGTTATAAAGCCGGATACCAAATTCCGGCTACGAGGAACGGGAACATATATCCCCTACTTCAGATATCGTCAAGAAATGTTTTCAATGTGACCGTGCAGCTAAGTGCTTTTAATCTCACTCTGAATAATCTATGCTGCTTCAAAACGAAAACAAGTCCGCATACCCCGATGCGGGCGTACTGTCAAAGTGAATTCATACATAATGATGACGTGGATTTCTTTCAACGTGTTTAAAAAGAGTTATCACGTGCGTATTTTTTTTTCACCGCTTTTTTCATATATTTTCAAGCGGCAACTTTTTTAACGGCCCAAACCTACAGGCTAGAACAATTTCAAGGAGAGACCAATGAAACCCGTGCAGACATTCTGGGACATTAAACTTGGTGAAATAAAAGAAGTTTTTGAAGATAACGGTTATGAAACCTACGTAGTTAAAAGCCAGAAGGCAGCGTCCTCTCTGGTTCTGGATAAGATCATCCCCAAACTCAAACCCAAATCCATCAGCTTCGGCGGTTCCATGACCGTGGTTGATTCCGGTCTTCATGACAAAATTATAAAACTTCAAAAAGTTAAAGTTATTGACACCTACGACGTCAATCCACCCATGGCTGAAAAAATTGAACGCCGCAGACAGGCTCTTTTGACTGATCTGTTCATCACCAGCGCAAACGCCTTCACTGAAGAAGGTGAACTTGTCAATCTGGACGGCACAGGCAACCGCGTTGCTGCCATGGCTTTCGGACCCCGCAACGTAGTTGTTCTCGTTGGTCGTAACAAGCTCTGTCCTGATCTCGACGCCGCTATCAGCCGCGTTAAAGAATACGCCGCCCCGGTTAATGCCATGCGTCTTAAACGCAAGACTCCCTGCGCAGTTACCGGCAAATGTCAGGACTGTAATTCCAAGGATCGTATCTGTAATGTGTGGGGAATTACCGAAAAATCCTCACCCGCAGGACGTATTCACATAGTCTTTATCAATGAAGATTTAGGCTTCTAAATTTTGATGCCTTCGGCGACCAGAGGGGGAAACCCTTTTTGTAAAAAGGGTTTCCCCCTCTGGACTCCCCCTTCCCCAAAACTTTTAATAGGCTTCGCCGCTAGCGCGTAGAATTATCCTGCCGATATTGGATTCATACCTTGAGTAAAAAAATTCACACAGATCATACCCGTGGCTATCGTGAGAGCATTGCCCTATCTGGAAACGAGATTTCATTTCAAGTCGTTGTTGAGCAGACGGATTTATTTATTGTCGCTGAAAAGGATTTGAGTGAGCAGGCACTTAATGCCGTTCATGAAATTCGTGGCATATTGAATGCCCATTTCGTTCTCAATCCCGATTTCGCCACAAGCCTTATTCCTGTTGCAGTGCCCGAGGATGTGCATCCAGTGATCAAGGCCATGGCGGATAGCGCACGAGCCTGCGGAGTAGGCCCCATGGCGGCGGTAGCCGGAGCGGTTGCCCAATTTGTAGCCGATCAATTACTGCCTTTTTCCCCCAATGTAATAGCTGAAAACGGCGGGGATATTTACATGCATTCGACCAATCCAAGAAAAATAGGACTGCTATCCGAACCTGATTCGGGAGCAAAGATCGGACTAACAGTAGAAGCCGATGATTTCCCCCTTTCCATCTGCTCATCTTCCGGCACTATTGGGCATTCACTCAGCCTTGGAAACGGTGATCTGGTCACCGTACGCGCTAAAGACGCCCGCCTTGCCGATACAGCAGCCACATCCCTCGCCAACCTACTTAAATCACCTGCCGATGTGCCACTGGTTATAGAAAAAGCCCGCGCTCTGGCAGAACACGGGCTTGATGGTGTTTTCGTACAATATGATTCAAAAATAGGAGCATGGGGCGATCTGGAATTGATAGCGCTGTAGACTACTGCGAGACAGCTCGTTCAATAGCCATGAACGGAGGGCCATTGTTGTCCTCGCGGCTTTTGTAGAGAGACATGCGATAACCGAATGAGATATAAAGCGGCCCGGAATCAAGATGATCGGGCTTTAGTTCAAAATCAAAAGGAATGCCCTTTCCTTCCTCCAGCTTCTCCGGGGAAAAGACTTGTAACCCCTGCGCCAAGACCTCGCCATCCATATCACTCAGGTACCCCTGAATCCAAAGTTCACCAATCCACCCAGCCCACATGGGCACGCTGTTCTTCTTAACGTAAGCTGTTCCGCGCAAACCGAAACTATCCTTACGCGGCACGATTTCGTAGTCGAATTTCATGAACTCCATTTGCATGGTGCGCAGGGTTTCCAGCTTCCACGACTGCCGCTGAAGATGCGAAACACCCAGATGAGCACAACCGGATACTGCAAATATCAACAAGAGCAATAAACATGCGCCATTAGCGGGCTTTAAAATTTTCATCAAATTCTCCAAACCAACCCCGTTTAAAGTTTCGATTCTACGGACTTCACCTTACCGTGCAGCCTGTCCACCGCGCCTTTGCGGCAGTCGGCTTTCATCAACATATATATGCGCTCGCAATCAGTTTCAAGAGCTTGATAACATTTTGTAACTACGGACATTACTTCATCCCATTCCCCTTCAATACAGGTTCCCATAGGGCCTAACTGACAGGGCAATCCGCACTCACGGATAATTTTAACAACTCTCGCCACGTAAGGACTGACGCTTTCGCCTTTGTCAGTAGGGAATATAGTCAATTCAACAAGAACACTCATTATCTGATTCTCCATACACGTTGACACTGCTTGTCAACTCATTATAAGTTCGGCCTCCCGAATACCGACACTTAAATTACCCCACATAAGTTTTACAAGGAGTAAACTCACATGGGTGAATATTATATGCCTGCGGAAAACGAAGGCAAATTTCAACAGCTGATTACTTGGATGAAGGACAAAAAACGTCCCCGTCCCTCTTTTCCGCGCGCCATCCAGATTCAAACCACAAGCTATTGCAATGCCATGTGTTTGTTCTGCGGCTGGAAACACACTCATAGTACACAGCCTCAAGGCCATATGGAAGATGATCTTTTCAAAAAAATCATCGATGAAACCAGCAAACATTTTATTGGCCGGATTAGCCCTTATTTAATGAATGAACCGCTCATGGACAAGAAAATGCCGGAGCGTATCGCCTACATTGAAAAAAACAAACGCCCTTTCACCCGCACCAAGATCAACACCAACGGTGCCCTGCTCACTGAAGAGATGAGTGAAAGGCTCATTGAATCCGGTTTGCGCCACCTCTGGGTTTCCGTGCAGGGATATTCTGCTGAGACTTACACCGAATCCATGGGCATCAAAAAATTCAACATCCTTGATAATATCGACAAATTTCTCGACATCAAAGAAAAGAAAGGTGCCAAGCGCCCCAAGGTTTCCATCACAACCCTTGATACCACCATTGTTCACGATGAGTTGGAATACGCCAAAAAACACTGGGCCAAACGTGATGTAACCTTTAAGATCCATCAGCTTGATAACCGTGCCGGAGACGACATCAGCGGATTGAGCACCACCAAGCCTAAGCTCAAACGCGACTGTGATCTCTTCCTCAAACAGGCCTACGTGCTTTACAACGGGGATGTAATTATATGTTGTCACGACTGGCGCAGGACCGTGGTTCTCGGCAACCTCTACAAGAATACCCTTGAGGAAATCTGGAACTCGGATCATTTCATTTCCCTGATCCGCCAATATCAGGCCGGGGATTTCAGTAACCTTAAAATCTGTAAGACCTGTACTGGCTAGATTTGAAAATATTTTGTAAATAAGATCAGGCCGAATCACTTATTCAGCCTGAACCAGTAAACATTTAACGGGGATTTTATGAAAAATAGAATAGTAATGTAATCCGTCTGCTGACGGGTTGTTTCCGCGGCAGGCGGAGGACTCCGGGGTTTATTGCGGTCCGGGCATGCACATGCCCTTTCCATATATTTAAAACAAAAGGAGTCATCCAATGACGCATATTAATTACTCAAAATCATCAAAGTATACCGACCTGGACACCATCTACGCCCAATGCAGCGGTCCCGGAGGATTGAAACTCAGTGACTTCATGGCCCAGAAGATGGACATCTGGAACGGCGCACGGCTACTGGATGTAGGGTGCAACCGAGGAATTCAGGCCTGTTTTCTTGCCAAGGAATACGGAGTCTCCGTGTTCGGCATTGATCCTTGGGACGACCGTATGGACGGGCGGCCCATGGTGGAACATGCCCGATCCAATGCTCATGAATGGGGTGTGGAAAATCTGGTTTTAACCCAAAAAATCGGGGTACCGGATACTCATCTCGCTTCTGAATCATTCGACTTTGCCAGCTCAACGACAGCGTTGGAGATGGTACGGGGAATCAGCGGCGAAGAAGGCTATATTGAGTGCCTTCAGGAAATTCACCGAATACTCAGGCCGGACGGCATTTTCGCACTGGGAGAACCAATGCACCTTGATGTGCCGTTACCCGAAGACTTGGAACCTTATGTTTCACAACCGGAATTCCCATGGAAGGAATGCTTCAGGACTGTCGACAGTACTGTTGCTGACGTTAAACAGGCCGGATTTGAAATCATCGAGTACGGCTATGCACCTGATGCATGGGACTGGTGGATGGAATTCGCCAAGCATGATCCATTCTGTAAAAAGGACCCGGACGATGATCCGAAAACCCTTGCTGTAGACAATGGACGCTGGACCAGCTTCGGCTATATAATCGCCAAGAAATAAAAAGAAAGGGGTGGATGCTTAAGCGTCCACCCCATTTGCTTTTAGGCCATTCTTCGTTGCAATAAAATAAAATCTGCCACTGTAAGCATAGCCATGGACTTGAGCACCGGCACAATGCGCGGGATGGCGCAGATATCGTGCCTGCCGCCGATTATGATCTCTTCCGGCTTACCGTCACGGTTAACCGTCTGCTGCGGCTTGCTGATGGACGGAATAGGCTTCACATATACGCGGACCACAATATCCTGCCCGCTGGAAATTCCGCCTAGAATACCGCCAGCATTATTGCTGCAAAAGCCGTCTGCATCCATGAAATCATTATTCTCACTGCCAAGAGCATCGGCAGCTTTGCATCCGGAACCGATTTCAACGCCCTTTACCGCGCCTACAGACATGAGCGCGTAAGCAAGGCGGGCATCGATCTTATCAAAAACAGGTTCACCAAGTCCGGCAGGCACGCCCTTGAGACGCACCTCAACAACTCCGCCAAGAGTATCGCCCTCTGAACGAACTTCCTTGATCCGCTCTTCCCAGCTGGAAACAATATCAGTGTCGGCAGCGAAAAAAGGCATTTCGTAAGCTTTTTCCGGGTTTTTAACTTTCCCATCAATTCCACCGATACGCACGGTGTAAGCCTGACAGGTTATGCCCTGCTGACGCAAAAGCTCCTGTGCTACAGCACCACCGGCAACGCGGGAAACTGTCTCGCGACCGGAGGAACGCCCGCCTCCGCGATAATCGCGAAAGCCGTACTTGGCATCAAAGGTCCGGTCGGCATGTCCGGGCCGATACACATTCATTATTTTAGAATAATCATGGGAACGCTGGTCAGTGTTCTCAATGTGAAAGCCAATGGAAGTTCCAGTGGTACGCCCTTCAAAGACCCCGGAAAGAATCTTGACCTGGTCAGCCTCTTTACGGGCAGTGGAGGCAATGCCTTGACCGGGTTTGCGGCGGTCCAGTTCCAGTTGGATAATTTCTTCACTGAGTTCAATCCCCGCCGGACAACCGTCAATAACCCCACCCAGTCCGGGACCGTGAGATTCACCGTAGGTGGTAACCTTAAAAATCTGACCGAATGTATTGCCGCTCATATTATTTCTCCTCTTCGCTGATGGAATTGTAGCTTTCTAAAATCTGATAGTTGACGTCATTGATGGTTCCCGCACCGTCCGCAACAAGGCTGGCGCAACCGGAATACAATTCTTCCCGTGCTTCAAGCACTTCCCGGATTTCATCAACAATGGACTTTCCGGTAAGCGACGGACGCTGATCGTGTTTTGGATCAGCCTGCAAACGGTTGGCGAGAGTCTGCACGTCCGTCTTAATATATACTGTAAAATTCCTACTGAGCACGGCCCTGTTCTCCTCACGGACCACGATTCCGCCTCCACATGAGATAACCGCACCATTCTTTTGCGCCAGTCCGCGTAGAACTTCTGCTTCCAGATCACGGAAGCCTTCCCAACCATTTTTCTCCACATATTCAGCTACTTCACAGCCCGCTTTTCGCACGAGGACTTCGTCACTGTCGTAAAATTCAAGATGCAGCTTATCGGCAAGTTGTTTTCCAACAGTGGTTTTACCACAGGCTCTAGGACCGATCAGATAAATATTGGATACCATAGTTCTCCCGGTTGATAATCAGCTGTAAAATATGTTTTAATTGTCAGGTACATTTAGTACAAACAGCAATGTACATTGAATAATAAAAATTACCGACTGCAAAGTATGCGTTTGCGAATAGAATTTTCTACCGGACACGATCCGGCCAATACCGGAAAATTTTCATGAATAGTAAGGTCACAGGCAGGACTGTGAGGAAGCGAACTGAAAAAGCAGTCAGCGGATGCAGATAATTAACCGGAAAAATAGCGGGCTTGTCAAGCCTTGGAGATAATGATGCCCAGAAGTGCACCCAAAAGGCTGATTTTAATTCTGTCAATTCTACTACTCACCTTTTCGGCAGTCTCCGACGCTCAGGCGGAAACCGCAACTGAAACACTGATCAATATGGTCGGAACCCTTGATGCCGATATTGAACGACAGGATCTGGCAGTAAAAGACCTAAACAAACATATTCCTAGCATGATCGAGAAGTATGACGCCCGACTGCATAAAGCACAGGTACGACTTGATCAATTGAAAATGCTCCGCGGAATGGCGAAACAGACTCCATGGTCCTACCGCACGGTCATCATGCAGCTGGATGATGTAAGGTCTTATGTCCAACTGGCAAAATCCGACCTGCTAATTGAAAAAAACAGGCTAAAAAAAATCAAGCAGGGCTTCGATGTCATAAATGAAATTCATTTCAAGACTAAAATTACCGATCAGCAACTTAAGCATAAATTAATAGAAACCAAAGGCAAGTATTTACGTGTCCGCAAAGAAGCAGCAACTCTGAAGCGAACCATTGATGCGGCACTCCTAAAATCAGATAAACTTGTGGAATCTCTGGCTGAAGACCATAAGGTCACCCACAAATTTTATGCCCAGACCCTGAAAAGTTTTTATTTTGAGCCCAATCTGATCTTGTTTTTTCCGCAGGCTTGGAAAGATATCAGCTACTCCTTTGAAGAATGGCGGGAAAGCTACACTAAATTTTACCATCCCCTTATTGTCTGGGTTGAATGGAATGATTTCCTGCTGATCATGAGTGCCGTAACTATCCTTTTGTGGCTGATCCTGCGCGCGTTAGTCAAAAAGATGCTGCGCAGGCCCATGTTCAGTAACCATCAGCTTTCATTTTATAATAGAGGATTATTCCTAATTTCTCTGGGGACGGCAATTCTGTTCGCCCGTGTTTTCACCCTATTCACCGCCAATCAGATTACCGGGCTGCTCTGGACCGAGGCTATTACCCTTGGTGCAATCATCTGCACCCGAAATTTCCTCTGGGTGCGGGAAAAAGTTCAGCCTGCTCCGCTTATCTATACTCCCATGTTCATTCTCTGGAGCCTGATGACTGCCGGAGATATCATGCACATGCTGACCCTGCCAGCGGAGTGTCTGTCAATTGTCTGGTTCGCACTCAGCATCGCGGGTCTGGCGGCCCTGCACTTCAACCGCAACAGATACACCCTGCAAATAACCCGCTCCACATCCAAAGCGAACAAAGTAATCCTTGCCAGTTCAGCATTTTTCACCCTGCTGGGCTTTGGCACACAGGCCATGATGCTGACCCAGATATGGTTCCTATTTCTGGTAACCATGAAAATCTGCGCGGCCCTGAAAACAATTATGATCACCGACCTGCCCCAACCGGAATACCAACTGCCCGATGATCAAGATCTTGATGAGGACGAGCAGAAGAAATTTGAACAGGGACTGCGCGAAGCACAGCACCATAACCAGATGGTCCAACTTTTTTATCCGCTTTCAGTGTCGGTCATAATCTTCATGTTTATCGGCTGGGCAACGGCATATATGGGCGGTATTCCCTTTGCCCGCTTTGTGTTCCGGCACATGGACATGAATATTGCCGGGGCGGATATCTCGGTAAAGAATCTTTTTTACATCCTGATTCTTTTCTTTGCCGCACGACTGGCCCTTTTCTGGCTGAAATCCTTTGTCAGCAATACTTCAATTAACGGGCAACGCATTGAATCAGCATTAGCCCATACCCTTTCCACCATCGGGTCGTACATTGTCTGGGTGGTTTTCCTGCTTGCTTCATTCTTCCTGCTGGGCATACCCATGTCCGCACTGACTTGGATTGCCAGCGGCCTTTCCATCGGTATCGGTTTCGGTATGAAAGATATTGTCAGCAATTTTGTCAGCGGACTTATCATCCTTTTCGGCGGATCAATTAAAAAAGGGGACACCCTGCAACATAAAAAGATAATCGGCACAGTGGCCGATGTTTCCATCCGAAACACGACCATTAAGGCCCTAGACAACAGCATGGTCATCATCCCCAACTCCAGTTTCCTGAAAGGGGAAATCATCAATCTCAACTATCAGGATACCCGCATCAGGGTGACCATCCCCATCACCCTTGTTCCCGGTTCAAAGGTCAAAAAGGCCAAAAAAATAATGCTGAAAGTAATCAAAAAACATCCCAATGTGCTCAAAGAGCCTGCCCCTAATCTTTTATTCAAACGTTTTGGATTATTAGGATTGGATTTTGAAATGAACTTCTGGGTCAGCCACTTTGAGAATAAATTCCCCACGGAATCGGATATCATGGATGAGCTGGACCAAAAATTCCAAGGTAAGAAAATCAAGGTCGCCTTCCGCGGAGTCAAGACCAAGTACAAACCCAAAGGTGATGAAGCCGCCCAGATTGCGGCTCAGCGAGAAAACCTCAAAGAAAAACGTAAGCTTGTCAGCAAGACCTTCAGATCAGCGGCCCTGCGCAAGCATCGCTTTTTGAATAAGATTGAAATGGATAGACCGGAATAGAAAAAGGGGGATTGCCTAGGCAATCCCCCTTTTATCATTTTACTTTGGTTCAACCGGATAACCGAACCTGTACCACTGATGCCAGCCGCCCAGAAGCGCGCTCACATTCGTAAAACCCATCTTCTTTAACTTCCGCCCCACACGGGAGCTTGTATATTCGCTGGGTCACGCACAGTAGACGATAATCTCAGCATCCTTGGGCAGACCTGCGGCCCATTCCTTTTCCTTACCGGCCTTACCACGGATTGCGCCCTTGATCTTGGACTCACTGCCGCGCCAGTCTGAACCGCTGCGGGAGTCGATGATTACCAGCCCTTCCGAGCCAAGCTTGCGCTCCAGATATTCCCCGGAAACACGGGTGACATCTTCAGCTTCAGCCGAATGTGGAAAGACTATAAAACTTACCAATACGGCAAGTACCGAAGCAAGTAGAAGCAATATTAAACGGTTACCCATTGTTACCTCCAATGATTTGTATGTTTTTACATAAAGTGAACTTTGGAGTTCACTTTTATAATATCAAATCATAATCCTAGGACAAGTAAAAACGGGTAAAAGCCAGCCTATTTATAACTGACAATATTCAGTTCTTCGTCTTCTGAATCATCCTGAACCGGATTGCTCTGAACTTCTTCACTTTCTTCAGATTCGGGATCTATTTCATCCTCGGACTCAACTTCTTCCAACGGGGGATAATCGCAGTATTCCTTCATGGTAAAACCAAGAACTATCCCGGCCACAGCAAGACAGCCGACGGCATAAAGAAAATAGTTGAGAAATTCGATATCCAGGCAACATACGGCAGCAGCGACAAGGTGCAGTCCCAGTGTTAGAAATCTGGGTAGATAAAAACGCCCGGCGCGACGCATGGCAATGATACCCAGCAAATCGATCAGCGCGTAAGAACCGAACCAAAAACAAAGACCTGCGGCAATAAGGGATTCCAGCTCATCCTTTCCAGCCCAGCCGTTGACCAACATGATAGCGATGATCGCACCAATAAAAACAGCCGCGCCCCCGGTTGCATAGCGGGAGTAATCTTCAGCAAGAACTCCACGCACCTTATGCCCGAACAGACGAAACAAGGCACATATAGCTGCGAAGGTAGCGAAAACAATTGTTCCGCCCATGAGCAGACGTCCGTTACCTTCAAGAATCTGTCCTGCTACCGCAAGATGAGGGACTGTGGAATTTAGCAATTCCTCGGGAGTCTTAACCAGCAATGCGGCCCAAACGAAAAGCCCGAATGCAACAAAGATCATAAAAACAGCAGGAACAGCTCTTGACCATTTGTTTTCAAACACCAGCGGCAGATCAAAGCCCACAAAAGCGAATACGCCCAAAAAGATCAAATGCAGCCAGCCCACAGGCCCGACTTCGGTAATTACAGCGGGCAGCAACGGAGAAAATAATTCCGGCAGTTCGGTGGGATACCCCATCCCCCCGGACACGGGCTGGTTAACCATCACCGCCACATAAATGAAGAAAACAAAAGCCAGAGTTAATGTTCCTCCGAAAAGGTCCCCCGCATATTTCTTTGATAGAAAGCAGGACCAAACAGCAAGACCGAGAATAATAAATGAGGCTGCAAGATTAGGAAATGAGGAGATAAAAATTTCATTAACGGCATATCCGGCAATACCCAGCCACGAAACAGCCAGTACGGTTAGGGTAAAAAAACGGGCCGCATCTAAAAATCCAAATGCAACACGATCAACAGGGGTGGCCCGCAATTCTCCGGACGAGAGTTTATCCATACTGCGCGCAGTACAGATAGATGAAAGTGCAGCCAGAACCAGAATCCCCAGAAAAACAGCCCCACCCAGCCCGGCACCGTGTCCGGCGGCCTCCAGTCCTCTTGGAGACATCATTACGGCAAGAGATGTGAATATACCGCTCATTTTATACCCTCCGGTGTATGTAGAAAAGCAAGTTGTCTATTATAGCAATAAATGACCGTTGTTTCAAAAAACAAACTTCCTGTCCGCATAATAGCAGACAGGAAGCAGTAAAAACATAGAACAAGACCTAATATGGCCCGATTGATTCAAAATGTCTAGAAAGCGCCCAGACATTCATCCATGGAATCGTAGATGGGCAGAAAGGAAACAAAACCGGAAAGATCAAAAACTTCCCTGATATAATCCTTGAGGGAACAAAGCATGAGCTTGCCGTCCCCGCCCTTGAGCTCTCTGGCTGCTTTGAGTAGGACCCGGAGGCCAGCACTGGAAATATATTCAAGATTTTCAAAATCCAGAATAATCTTGCTTTCACCGTCCTGAATCATATTCAGCAACCTTTCTTCAAAGTCATTGGATGTATTAGAATCAAGACGCCCTTTAAGCTTAAAGGTAATAACCCCATCGTTTTTAATCTCACCAACTTCAAGACCCATCTTTTCCTCCGTTTTCCCATTTAGCCGTCTGGTGCTCGACATTACCGCATATCACTTTAAATATAAAAATCCGCCCAGCGGACTGTTTATCTCATCGTAAAATAAAACTATTGAACGTTTTTGGTCAACGTCAATTTATTCCTGCCATCGTCCCAAGTATATTCAATACGATCCATCATTTTACGCATGAAATGGATTCCCAGCCCACCGACCTTACGTTCTTCGCAATTGCACTGCACGTCCGGCTCAGGAGCGTCAAGGGGATTGAATTCCTTACCATTATCTTCAATCCAGATGGTAAGGATTCCAGCCTGAAGTTCCATGACAAGGTCAAACCTATGCATGTCGGACTGGCATCCATAACTGACAAGATTGGTAAAAAGCTCATCAAGAACAAGATTGAGCTCAAACACTGCCTTGTCGGAAATACCGTTTTCACTGCCGAAAGTTTCAATTTTTTCAGCAAGAACCTTGAGTTCAGAAATATCTGAACTCAATGAAAAGGAAGATGTGACACCGCCTTCTGCCTGCGTCTCCAAATTATTTACCAAAACCTTATCCTCAATTTTCTCGGGTGGGACTGATAATTCGATTACTGCATATAAGTTAGAAAACCCTTGTCGCTGCGTCAACAAAAAGGTAATAAATTTTTGTTAGATATATTGCTAAACAGGAGTAGTTAATGATCACCAAGCGTCCGCTAACCTACTGGGTGAAAAACAGTAATATGAAATTGCAGCTCATATTACTTGTTGTCATCTTTTTCACAGTAGCAGTCAGACTGGTTCCTCTGGAAATGCAGAAGAGAATTATCAACCAGGCCATCAGTATGCGCAAGGTTGACCTTCTCTTCATGTACTGCGGCTTCTACATCGCGTCTGTTGTATCCGCCAGCCTTCTCAAATACCTGATTACAGTTCTGCAAACTTATATCGGGCAGGAAGCACTGGCGAAAATGCGTAAGGAATTGTATGCGCACATCCTGACCCTACCGCTGGGTTATTTCAGAAAAGCCAACCCGGGCATGGTCGTCTCTTCGCTGGTGACCGAGCTGGCCCCGGCCGGGGAATATGTAGGCCAGTCTGTGGCAGTGCCTGTCACCAATTTGCTGACCCTTATTGCCTTTGCCGGATATATGTTTGTTCTTAACCCGATTATGGCCGGAATTTCTATCGCACTATACCCCTTAGTGATTTATCTAGTTCCCAAACTTCAAAAAAAATCAAACAAAGCTAACAAACAAAGGGTTGATACCACCCGAAACCTTAGCAGCCATATCAACGAAACCATTTCCGGTATCCACGAAATTCACGGTAACGGTTCGTACCGCATTGAAAACCGTAGATACGGGGCTTTTGTAGACCGTCTTTTCAAGATCAGAATTACCTGGATTCTTTACAAGCAGGGCATCAAAGTCCTGAACAACTTTTTCCAGAATCTGGGACCCTTCCTGCTCTTTATTGTCGGTGGTTACCTTGCTATTCAAGGCCGTTTCGACCTTGGTGCTCTGGTTGCATTCCTTTCCGCTTATGAAAAAATTTATGATCCGTGGAAGGAACTCATGGACTTCTATCAGGTCCACAACGATGCCGGTGTCCGCTACAGCAGAGTTATGGAATACTTTGATACCAAGCCTGAGTTTAAGCTTGAGCCTGAAGGACGTGTGCCTGTAAAACTCAAAGGTAATATTGAAGTCCAAAACCTCGGTTTTACTGTTTCCGGAAACATCAAGTTGCTTAAACAGATCAATATGCAGCTCAAACCCGGAGAGCAAATGGCTCTTGTGGGATTTTCCGGCAGTGGTAAAAGTACGCTGGCTCAATGCGTATCCCAACTATATAAATATACGGGAGGATCGGTAAAGATCGACGGCTATGAAGTCGGAGACCTGACCAAAGCCGATATGGTCCACAACATGGGTATTGTGGCTCAGGCTCCATTTATTTTCTCCGGCACCATCAAAGCCAACCTGCTATACTCCTGCGCAGCGGTTCTTGAAGGTGACCCTGAAGCCGAGAAAAAAATGCCCAGCCGCGATAATATGATTGAAGCGGTGCAGCAGGCCGGTATCTTTGTTGACGTACTCAGGTTCGGACTAAATACTTTGCTCGACCCTGAAAAGGAAACGGAACTTTCCGAACGTCTGGTCAGGGTGCGTAAGAATTTCCACTCCGACTTCGGTGACAGACTCGCCGAACATGTGGAATTCTACAAAGATGGTAAATATCTGGACTTCACTTGTGTGGCCGGAAACATCCTTTTCGGACATGCAAATGATAAAAGTTTCTCCGGCAGAGAACTCGGCAGCAACGATTACTTCCAAAGTTTCCTCAAGGAAGCACAGCTGGAAACACCACTTTTAAGCCTAGGACGAGAGCTTGCAAAGCAGACAGTTGATATTCTGGGTAACTTACCCCCGGATGAAGTCTTCTTTGAACAAAGTCCTATTCCTTCAGAGGAATTTGATGAATACAAGCAACTCACAGCCCGTATTGAAGACACTCCTCTTCTGGAACTTAAAGGCAAAGACCGTGAGATGCTCTTACAACTCGCCTTGGGATTTATTCCCGGCGTTCATAAAATTGTTGCCCTCCCCGCTGTATTGAAAGGCTTAATCCTTGACGGGCGGATGATGTTCAATTCCAGAATTTCTGAAGACAGACCAGAAGCTTTCAGCTTCTACCAGATGACCGATTTCATCCCCTCTCAGACAATTCTGGACAACATTCTTTTCGGTAAACCGAAGACCGATCATCCCAAGGTTCAGGATGCCATCAACCAGTCCATGATTCAGTTACTCATTGAGGAAGATCTCCTTGAAACTGTAGTTGAACTGGGTATGGACTTCCAGGTAGGCACCAAGGGTGACAAGCTTTCCGGCGGACAGCGTCAGAAACTTGCAATCGCCCGAACCTTCCTCAAAAATCCGCCCATCATGATTATGGATGAAGCAACTTCCGCACTGGACAACAGATCCCAGAACAGAATTCAGGGACTGCTTGAAACCAAATGGAAAGGCAAAGCAACGCTTATCTCGGTAATCCACAGACTGGATACCATTAAAAACTACGATAAAGTGGCAGTCATGAAGGCTGGTAAGTTAATGGAAGTCGGTCCCTATGATGAGCTAATGGCCAAAAAGGGACTTCTTTACGAACTCGTACACGGAGCACATTAGTCATGGCAGCAGAAACAAGCGAATATCAGGAACATCTGGAAGTTATGAGGGAAATCCCTTATTTCTCAGGGCTTGACCTTGAAGCGCAGAAATTGATTGCTTACCTCTGCGTTCGTGAAAAATTCTCCGCCGGTGACGAAGTCTTTGCCTGCGGAGACCTTGATCAGTCCGCATACTATATCATGAGCGGGTCCATGGAAGCATATCTTGATGACGGGCCCACAAAAATCCAAACCTTCAAGGATGGAGATTTTGTCGGTGCGCTTTCACTCATCGGGGATTCCAAACGCCTATTCACACTCAAGGCTACTTCCGATTGCGTATGCATTCGCCTGACCAGTGAAAAATTCAAGAAAGCTCAGGAACAGTACCCAGTAATCAGCAATAAATTCTTGAAGGCCACAGTTGACATGATAAGCAATTGGGAAGAAAGATTCATTGCAAATTATAACTCGGGATGTTCCGGTTGTACTGCCGGAATAGGGCTTACCCTCATTTAGATATGGCCACTGGCCAGACAGGAATGATTATATGAAAAAAACTATATCTTTAATGTTGTTACTTTGCCTGCTGGGAGCATCCAGTGCTCTGGCAGCGCAGAATGCGCCGGAATCCGTAGCTGGCATTACCATTGGAAACAATGTCTCAACTGTACGTTCCTTCCTTGAGATGAACTCCGAGACATCTCCCTGGCAGGAAGAATACATCAGACGTATTGGTTTGAAAGATATGGAGGGCTACAAAGGCGGATATGTTGTTGTGGGTAATTGCAAACGTAAAGACATTATTCTGCGCATGAAGCTCAAATACCAAGACGGCAGCATGGCTTTCTTTAACGAGCTTTACGGCAAAATAGAGAAACGTTTCGGCAAACCTAATGACTGGCGCGGCAACCCTTTTGGCACTCTCAAGGTCTGGAAATGGTCACTTGGTGATGCGGACGGCAATGTTAGCCTTATTCTGCAACACTTCAGCGGTGAAGATGACTCCATTACCAGAGGCAACTCTATCAGGCTTTCCCGTCCATCATGGATTGAGCAAGAAATGGAGTGCTGGGACATTAAGCACCCACCAGTAAAGGACAAGCCTATTCCCGCCAAAATGGAAGGCATGAAGTGGTTCCTGCCTTACTAGGTTGAGCTTAGATACTTGCAAAATGAAAGCCTCTCCGCGTTGCGGGGAGGCTTTTTTGATTTCAATGAGATTAGAAATTTATTATTGATTCGAATCGAGCCAATCCAAAACAGCATCACCAAAGCGCGCAAAATCATCTAGATGCTTTACACTCACCGCGTGAACTATCTCCCAATCCAAATTCATATATTCATGCACTGCAACATTACGCAGCCCAACACTTCGCGCCAACCTATCAGCCAAACCTTTATCCAATATCCCTTCTTGAGCAAGATAAATAAAGCTTTCGGCCATTGATGAAGGAGACTAGCTTAGTTTCAATAACTTTTCGATCCACGGAACCCTCTCTTCAAGTTAGAAAGCACCAGACGATTCCGTAAAGGCTCATAGTCAGCCTGCTCTACAAGCATACGATTTGCGGTTTGCGCCAGAAGGATAGAACTTTGTCCAAACAAGGCTTCGCCAGTTGTCAATATTTGTTGAAGAAGCAGACCATGACAAGTCACTAAATCAATAAAATCAACTTCACGGCCTAGCTCTATGCTTAAAAGAGTGCGGAGCTTCATCTTTCTCTGAATGGAAAGAGGAGCTGTCCCCAGCACTGCTATATCAATATCGCTGTCAGACCGGATGGAACCGGATACTGTTGAGCCGAACACAATTCCAACCTTCAGGTCTTCTTGTTTGCTCAACAAACTGGTAATTTTAGCCTTTAGTTTCTTATCCATACTCATAATAATCCTAACATATCAGCCAGCACTCTGATTTTCCAGAATTAAATATCCCAGAATTTCTTCCACGGTATAACACACAAGAAATACCATGTCAGCACTCCCCTGTTTAATCTGGTAGTATACCAGTAAAAGTGAAACTAGCAGGAGGCTGACATGGCTAAAATGACAATATCATCAGTTGGCAGGTTTGTGGAAGCATTTCTCGGGCAACGTTTTTTCGTAGG